>PKWT01000070.1 GCA_003132125.1 Micrococcales bacterium
ATGACCGCGACCGATGGCGCTACTGCCTTGATCGCCCGAGTCGCATCGATGCCGTTCTCGCCCGGCATGGAGATGTCCATCAGAACCACATCAGGAGCAAGTCGTATCGCCATCTCTTGCGCCTGAAACGAGCTCCCCGCCTCCCCGACAATCTCCAAATCCGGATCGTGCTCGCGTAGCCGTTGCCCCACGCCCGCGCGAAACAGCGGATGGTCGTCGACCAACAGGACCCGGATCCCGCGAGTACGCCTTTCGCGGGCCGGATCGTCGGGCATGGCCGGTCCACCTGCGCCATGGCCAGTCAACCGATCGCCTTCCCACAGCCCCCAGGCCGGGCCCGTCCGGCTGAGACCGCCTGAGACGCGTGCTGCTGCAGTTTGCCCGCCGAAGACGCCAGCTGCTCAGCCTGCGGCTCCAACCGTTTGCCGGCTGGTTGCGACATCGGCCACGCCCCTACTCCTACCAGAAGCAGCTCGAGCTGCTTCTGGTAGGAGTAGTCCAGCGTCTCCCGCGGGTCCTCCGCGCGATCAAGAACCTTGGAGGCCTTCGCCCTGAACAACATCGCCAACCGGCCACTGATCGTCATGACACTCTCCCTCACAACAGAAATATTCGTCCGACCCCACTGGCCCCGGCGCCAGCCGGGACGCCTGCGAATCGCTGACGGATGGAACGTGCACTCAACGCAGCACCTCTATGGCAGCCCCACGTCATCGCCAGCACAACTCACTGCGGCGGGTACTGCTCCGCCACTGACCAACCGGAGCCCCGGCTGTGCCGCGGCACCTTCGCAACTGCACGTTCCGCGTGCGTCACAGCGGCACCCATCGGGAGTGGGGAAGTCCACGAGCACGTCATAACTCACCGCTTGCCGACGGTCGTTGAGTATCGACCCCAGTCCCCAACGGATCATCGAGACCGCCTCAACCTTGAGCATGGCCGCGAAGGCGCCAGCGCTGTCGTGTTCCACCAGCGCGGTGTAGGACCCGTCCGGTGCGCGCAGCAGACGCCGACCTCTCAGCCCTACCATCCCGCGCATCTGGTCATTGGACCAGGCGAACCAGTCTCGAAAGTCCTTGTCATGCTCCGCAGGCACGGCGGGGAATCGGGCGATCGCGATATGCATGTCTACCTCCTGCGTTCACAACGTTGGCCTGGCGGTGCCGGCGAAGACGAGCCAATGCATCAACAATGCGCTGGGCCCACCTAGGAGCGTGGGTCGGAAACAACTTTCATGATCACTTGTGGAGGAAGAAGCTCAGAATCCGGCTTCCAGGGAGCGGCTGCCCCAACTTCTGGGACTTTGGACCCTCATGGTGGAGCGCGTCGAGCGACTCCCCTGTCGGTTTGGCATTACGGACACACGCTCCTAGAGAATCTCCGGTCCGCATGTGCATCTGGGTTGGATTTCGATGAAGGTTCCCTTAAGAAGGACGACCTCCGTCGACGGGTCGAGCACCGGTCAGGCTCCTTGGCAGCAACCGCCGGCAACCTGCAGCTCGACGCCGGCGTCGGCAGCGGCCCGGTCGTGCCCACCATGACCCCCATGACCGCCTCCACCGCCGCAGCAGGACCCCGACTTCGCGAGATCTGCGACGACCTCATACCTCGTGGCCATAGGCTCGCCGTGCAGGACCTGACCAAGTCGTGCGTGTACGCGCGAGGCCACCTCGGTGCGGTGCATCGCGGCGAACGTCTCGGCGCTCTGGTGCTCCACGAGCGCGGCGTAGGTGCCATCTGCAGCCCGCAGAAGCCGTCGGCCCTGCAGCCCGTCGATCTCGCGGAACTGTCCGTTCGACCAGGCGAACCACGCTCGGAACTCTTCCTCCCGTTCGGTGGGAACCTCAGGGAACTGAGCGTTTGCGACGAACATGCGTTCCTCCATCAGTTGATGCTTCGGGCCCAACGGTGTCGTGGTCGCTGCCTGGGCGTCCTGTTGGTAGGACACCATGGTCAGGGCGCCACCAGCTGCCGTGACACCCAACGTTCCCAACAGGAGTCGCCGGCTCAATGCCTGGCGCTCCTTCAGGGTGACTGCCGGAGGAGGGCTAGCGGGTCCCTCCTCCGGGTGCGTCGTACGGTCCTGCATGGCGTCCTGCCTTTCAGTCGTTCCAGGGTCAGCTGTCTCGTACTGCCGTCAAGGTCAGCTGACGGTCACGTTGCCCTGCATCCAGTCCTTGGTGGCCATGGAGCCGCCCATGCCCTTGGGGTCGCCACCACAGGGGGTGAAGCAACGCCACGTGTAGGCGCCGGCCTTGTCCTTAGCGACCGTGAAGGTGAACACGGTGGTCGAGAATCCGCCGTCGGGAGCCTTCGAGAGCGGAACGTTGATCCCGAGGTCCGGGATGCTGAAGGTGTGCGCGATGTTCTCATTCGACACGGTGGTCGTGGCCGCGCCGTCAAGGGTCATGGTCCCTCCAGCGACGGCGTTGTACGGCGATCCGGCCGGCAGTGCGGTCGGGGCGTCGTCGTACTCCTTGATCGTGAGCACGACGGTGTCGCCCGCGGCGAACGTGATGTCGCTGGGGGCCATTGCCGGCCAGTGCTCCTTGCTGGTGAAGGTGCCGGTTGGGCCCTTGTCGGCGTCGATCTTGCCGATCATGTCTATTGACGGTCTTGGCGACCGGCGCGGCCGTGGTCGCCGCCGGCGCGGCAGTGGCACCTGCGCTGGATCCGCCACAGGCCGACGCGCTGACCGCGATAGCACCGACGATGAGCCCGACGCCGATCAGTCGCAGGTGCTTGGAATCGATGTGGTTCACGGTCATCACTCGCTCTGCCTTGGGTCAGCCGGTTCTCGCCCGGCCGGGAACAGCAGTCCCGATGGTGCGGGCAGCTGTTCCGATCCCATCGTGTCGGACTCGCCGACCAGAGGCACCGCGATTTCCCCCATGGGTGATGGCTCGTTCTACGCACGGCATATGGGTGATCTCCGCCAGTTTCTGGCTGCGGGCACGGGTAACCTTGTTGACCATGGAGTCTGAGGTGATCCGCGTGGTTGTCGTCGACGACCATGCTCTGCACCGCGCCGGCACCCGCCAGATTCTCGAGGCGCACCCCGACTTGCAGGTGGTGGGTGATGCTGACTCCGGCGAGGTCGTCTTGCCGTGGTCAACCAGCTTCGCCCCGACATGGTGCTGATGGATATTCGGCTCCGGGGGATGAACGGCATCGAGGTCACCCGCCAGCTCACCCGCGACCATCCCGACGTGCGGGTGCTGATGGTCAGTGCGTATGACGAGGACGAGTACGTCCGCGGCGCCCTGGAGGCAGGGGCCGCTGGGTACCTGTACAAGACCGCACCCGGCAAGGAGCTTGTCCAGGCCGTGCGGGCCGTGGCCGGTGGGGCCGGCGTGCTCCAGTTCGGTCTCACGGCCCGGCTGCTGATCTCGACGCGTCAGCCCGAGCGGGGTGTGGCCGACCTGACCGAACGCGAGCTTGAGGGTCCTGAACCTGCTCGCGGCAGGCCTGCACAACCGGGAGCTTGCGGCACGGATGGGCATCAGCACGCGCACGGTGGACCGGCACTGCGACAACATCTACGCCAAGCTCGGGGTGGGCTCACGCACCGAGGCGGTCGTGCGCGCAATCTCGACCAAGCTGCTGACTGTCGGCGATGACGAGCGCTGAGATCTCAAGCTCGGCCCGAGCTGTCGCCAGACGTGTCCTGGATGCCGTTGGCGGGCTGAGCCCGCCGGTCAGCTCCGGCCGGTTCTGGCTCGTCCAAACGGGCGTCCTGTTCGTGGCGTTCCTGGACGAGGTCGTGCTCGACATCATGGGTGTCCTACCGCCGTTCGAGATCCCGCGTTCGACGATCACCGCACTGTTGCTCGTCCCGGTCATCTACGCGGCACTGAACTTCGGTGTCCGTGGTGCCGTCGGCACCGCACTGTGGGCGACCGTGCTCATGTTTCCTGACTGGCTGTGGATCGCCGGTGTGACAGCCGCGAACGCCTGGGTCGAGATCGGGAACCTGCTGATCCTCAACGCGGTCGCGTTCATCGTGGGTCAGCGGGTTGAACGCGAGGGGCAGGCGCGGTTGCGCGCGGAGGAGGCGCTGCGGGCCAGTGAGGTCGCCGAGGCGCGCTACCGCGCCCTCTTCGACGAGCAGCACGCGCCGGTGCTGGTCACCGACGCCGCGGGAGTGGTCACCGAAGCCAACGCCGCCGCCGCATCTCTGTTCGGGGCTGGTGTGCCCGGACGCCTCCTGGTGGACCTCATCGACGCCCCGGTCACGGCGATCCTGGCTGGGACGGTGCCGCGTCTGCCGGTGGGGGACCGCGTGTTCGTGCCCAAGGCTCGCACCCTCGATGTCGGCTCCGGCGAACGCCTCGTTCAGATCGTGCTTGTCGATGTGACCGAGGAGGAGCGCCGAGCCCGGGAGCAACGGGCCTACGCCGCCCACCTGGTCACCGTCCAGGAGGACGAGCGACGCCGGCTGGCCCAGGACCTGCATGACGACCCCCTGCAAACCCTTACCTACCTCGTACGCATGCTCGAGCAGCTCACCGAAGACCCGACTCTCCCAACGGATCTGGCCGTTCTGGTTCGTCGCGATGGCGAGCTGGCCACGGAAGTGGTCGATACGCTGCGCACGGTGATCCACGGTCTGCGGCCACCGGTGCTCGACGACTTCGGGGCGGGCGCCGCCCTGCGGCAGCTGGCCGACGAGGTCCGCACGCGTCACGGGATCTCGATTCGGATGCGGGTGAGCGGGGACCAGGTGCGGCTTTCAGCGGAGTGCGAGCTCACCGTGTACCGCGTGGCCCAGGAAGCGTTGAGCAATGTCGTGCGTCACGCGCAGGCCATAACCGCCCGGGTCGATCTGGAGTTCGGTGAGCAGGTCGTGCTCACGGTCACCGACGACGGCTGCGGCATCCCGGTGTCGTCCAGCAGCTCGGCGACCTCAGGCAGCAGGCTGGGGCTGATCGGGATGCGCGAGAGGGTCAACCTGGTCGGCGGCACTCTTGACATACGCGCACGTAAGCCGCACGGCACGCTGGTCCGGGCCACGCTGCCGGGGCCACAACAGCCTTCCGCAGACGCGTTGCTCAGTTGAGGCCGCTTTTCGCGGGTCGTAAGTATCACAACAGTCTCTGCGACAACAGTGCCTCTGCGAATGAAAGGGCGGGCAGAGGTCGGTCAAATAGGACCATGGTCGATACCCTTGGCTGACGATGAGGCGGTAATCCAAGGTGTGCGGCCCAATGGAGATGTAATGACGGCGATCTGGCGGCGTTACCTGCTCGTCGGCGTCTTGGTCGCCGCGGGTTGTGTGCTGCTGCCGCTCGGGTTCGGCCGTGAGTTCGTCTACTGCCTGATCGGTGCCTCCGGCGCCGTCGCGATCATGGTGGGCGTCCGTAGGTACCGGCCGAACCACCCGGTTGCGTGGTACCTCATCGCGGCCGGCACCGCGGTCGGGGGCCTGGGTGACGCGCTGAACTCCTGGTACCAGCACGTGGTTCTGATCGAGCCGTTCCTCTCGCCCGCCATCGTGCTCCACTTTGGCGCATACCCACTGCTCGCCGTCGGGCTGCTGGTGCTGGTGCGGAGCCGCGGCTCCGAGCACGGGCCGGCCGCGCTCCTCGACAGCGCGATCCTCACGGTGGGTCTCGGGCTGCTGTCCTGGGTGTTTCTGATCGAGCCGACCTGGACCGCCGACAGTGGGCCGATGTTCGCCCGGCTCGTGGGCGTCGCGTACCCGCTCGGTGACGTGCTGGTCTTCGCAATGTTTGTGCGGCTCGCCATGGCGGTGGGGACGTGGAACACCGCATCCCGTCTGGTCGCGGGCTCGTTCGGCGCACTGCTGGCCGCCGACAGCGTGTTCGCGGCCTCGGCGCTGGTGCCAGCCATCACCGACCATACGTACCTGGCCGACCCCGGGTGGCTGGTGTCCTACGTGCTTATGGGTGCGGCGGCCCTGCACCCGTCGATGCGCGAGCTGTCCGCGCCGGCACCCGAGCGCGTCGAGGCGATGACGGCAACTCGCTGGGCGGCGTTGGCGGCGGCCGTGATGATCGCCCCGGCCATCCTGGCCGTCGAGCTGATCGCCGGTGTCCCGTTGCAGGCCGCGGCGGTCGTGATCGCGTCAACCTTGCTGATGCCGCTCCTCCTCACCCGAATGATCCGCATCATCCGCCAGTTGAAGGACCAGGCCCAGCGGCTGGGTCAGCTCGCGGACACCGACTACGTGACGGGTCTGGCGAGCCGCCAACACTTCGCCGACCGGCTCGGCGAGCTCCTCCGCGATGCACACGGGCAGGTCGCGGGCTTCCTGCTGATCGACCTGGAGCGGTTCTCCGAGATCAACGACACCCTCGGACACCCGGCGGGCGACGCGATCCTGCACGCCGTCGGCGTTCGCCTGAGCGAGCTGACCGGCGCGCGCGCCCTGGTCGCCCGGATGGGCAGCGACACATTCGGGGTCCTGGACCCATCGATCACCTCCGGCGAGGTGGCCGACCGCGCGGCGGTGCGCATCCGCAGGGCTCTGGAGCGCCCCCTTCAGCTGCCCGACCTGTCCGTCTCGGTCGAGGTGTGCGTCGGGGCCCTCGTCCTGCCCGACGACGGCGCGGACCCGGTGCTCGCACTACGCCGGGCGAACGTGGCACTGTCGGTCGCCAGGGCGCGGGCCGGGCGGACAGCACGCTACGGCACCGAGATGGAGTCCGGAGACACGCTCGGACCCCTGCTGATCGGGGAGCTGCGCGAAGCGCTCGAGCACGGCGACGTCGTCGTGCACTTCCAGCCGCAGGTCCAGATCGGCAGCGGGCGCGTGTTCGGGGTGGAGGCCCTCGTGCGCTGGCAGCACCCGCGCCACGGGCTGCTGGGACCGGACACCTTCATTCCCGCGGCCGAGCAGATGGGTCTCATCGGGCCGCTCACGCAGTATGTGCTCGATAGCGCGCTGTCCCAGTGCGCGCACTGGCGGCGCGAGGGCCTGGACCTGACGGTCGCGGTGAACTTGTCGGTGCGCAACCTGCTGGACCCAGGGCTCGTCGAGGCCGTGCGCTCGGCCCTCCAGCGCCATGGTCTCGAGGCGGGAGCCCTCGAGCTCGAGATCACCGAGGGCAGCGCGATGGTGGACCCGCGTCGCTCGATCCAGGCCCTCGGCGCGCTCGCGGCCCTGGGCGTGACGCTCTCGATCGACGACTACGGCACCGGGTACAGCTCGCTGGCGTACCTCCAGCGACTGCCGGTACGGCGGCTGAAGATCGATCGATCGTTCGTCACCTCACTCGTCGACGACCCCGCGAACGCCGCCATCGTGCACTCGACCATCGAGCTGGCGCGCGTGCTGCGGCTCGACGTGGTGGCCGAGGGGGTCGAGGACGACGCGACGCTGCTGATGCTGCAAGACATGCAGTGTTTCGCGGCCCAGGGATTCGGCCTCGGGCGTCCGGTGGCGGCCCCGCTCCTCCCCGAGCTGGTCAGACACATCGAGGAACGCCTTCCCGGAGTCCTCGGGACGCCGGAGCTCGACCACGGGGATGACCAGATGGACGTCGTCCGGCGGCAATGAGAGCTCCTCGCGAAGCTCCGCACCGTACAGCTCCCAACGGGCCCCGCCGGCCCGCTTCGCGCGGTACATCGCCGCGTCGGCCTCGTGCAGCAGCTGCTCGGGCTGGACGCCTTCACAACTGACGGCCAGCCCCATGCTCGCGGTCACGGTCTCGCCGCCGGCCTGTAGCGGGGGGTGGAGCAGGGAGCCCAGCAGCCGGTCAGCCAGGGCAACGGGCAGCCCGTCGTGGACCCCGATGGTGAGCATCAGGAACTCGTCACCGGCGAACCGCGCGACCGTGTCGCCCGGTCGGACCACTGAGGACAGCCGGGCCGCAACTTCCCGGAGCAGCCGGTCGCCCGCGCTGTGGCCGAGGGTGTCGTTGACCCTTTTGAACCCGTCGAGGTCGATGAAGTACACCGCGATGGGACGGCCGGAGCGTGCCGCGCCGGCGAGCGACTGCTCGAGCCGGTCGAGGAACAGCGTGCGGTTCGGCAGCCCGGTCAGCGGATCGTGCAACGTCTGGTGGGTCAGCAGGTGCTCGGCCTCCTGGAGGTGGCCGTTGACCTTGCTCAGCTCCGCCAACCGGTCGGTCAGTTCCGCGTTGAGACCAAGGTTCTGTTCTGTGAGTGCGTTGAAAGCGGCGGCAAGGGACCGGATCTCCAGGGGACCCTGATCCTCGCGAGCGCGCGCACCCGACTCGCCCCCGTGCTGACGGGTCATCGTGTCACGCAGCTCAGTAATCGGCCGGCTCATGGAGCGTGCGGACCGGTACCCCAGGACTAACGCCGCCAGCAGTGCCGCAAGGGTGGCAGCGATGGCAGCTGCCGTTCCTGTCGTCGCTGTCGTTCGTGCCGCACTCCGGGCCTGGTCACGCTCAGTCGTGAGGTGCTCACCGAGCGTGGCGTTCGTCCGACGGAAGCTGTCGAACAGCGCGCCACCCTGCAAGACATCTGTCCGCTCGCCGCGGGCCGCAGCTTGCTCGGTGCTCAGCGCATAGGCCCACCACTGCTCCACGGCGAGGCGCTGACGGCCCTGGAGGCTCGTGTGCAGTGCGGTGTCGTCGTTGTTGTCGTAACGCTCCGTCAGCACGATCTTGTCCTGCAGCGTCGCCAGCGCTGCCATCGTCCGCGCCTCGGCACCGCGGTAGGGTGCCAGCAGCTCCGGGTCATGGGAGGCCTGATATCCGTGCAGCCCGGTCTGGGCATCGGTCATGGCTTGGAGGACCTGAGCGTTGGCGTCCCGGGCGGGGCTGATGGCCAGGGTCAACCGGTTGACCTCGTTGGCCTGGATCTGCAGGGCCCCAACGGCCGTGACACCGGCCAGGAGCAGCAGGGCCCAGAGCGGATAGGCGGAGCGGCGCAGGCGGGCGACGATCGACCGGCCCTCGGCCGCCCGGCGACGGCGCAGGTCAATCATCGACGCTCACTGCGCTCACAGCACGGGACTCGTCGAAGCCCCGCCGGGTCCTGGTCCCCCGGACCGGCCGGGGTGGGTCCGTTACCATACCTTGACCATTTCCTGACCATACCTTGAATCGACAATCCGAGGTGTTACCGCAAGTAAGGACCCGCGAAGAAACAAACCGGGCAGTGCGCTATCTGCCCGCGTGCGAGGCTCATGCCGAACAGGGCGACGAGCGTCTTCGCGATGTGCGTGACGGGTTTCCGCTGATGGTGCAGGCGGGCCTGTGAGGCGTCGATCCTGACCGTTCCCGGACGGCCAGAGGGCAGATGTCTCAGCTCTTCGCCAGGGCGGTCCGCCACAGGTTCTCGCTCGCGTCGGGGTCGTCAGGGGGGAAAGGCGCCCCGGTGGGCCACGAACTGGCGGCTGATCCGGAGCGCTGTTGTCCACTGTCCAGCTCGGCGAGCATCACGATCGGGCCAGCCCCGCTGTCACCCCCATCGGCGAGACAAGACATCGGGCCGAACCTGACACCGCAGCGGGCGCGCGAGGTCGCCATACACCTGCTCGAGGCTGCGACCTGGGTGGTGGACCACCGCGACGACTGACCTCAACACGGCACAGAGCCCTGCCTCGGCGTAGGAGGCGGGGCGCGTTCGTGCGCTTGGGACAAGGCCTCGGCGTTGTAGAAGGGCGAGCAGTCTTCCCTCTTGCGCTTACCCTGTGCGAGGATCTTGCCCCCGGCAATGATCTTGCCGTCGGTGAGTCAGTGGGTGACCGGTATGGCGGCCGGTCTGCCGAAGTAGTAGCCCTGACCGCATTCCCATCCCTGGGCGCGCAGGATGTCGGCCTGCAATTCGGTTTCGATCCCTTCGGCCATGCCTATGAGGTGCATGCCGTGCGCCAGCCCGCTCACACCCCGGGCCAGGGCGTTGGCCTGGCTGTCGCCGGCGGTGAGGGCTTGGACGAATCGCAGGTCGAGCTTGACCCCGGTTACGGGCAGGTCCCGTAGCACCGAGATGGACGAGTAGCCGGTGCCGAAGTCGTCGAGGTGGATGCCGACACCGAGCCGGCGCAGGGACGCCAACGCGTCTCGGGCGGAGTCCACCAGGCTCAGGACGGCGGTCTCGGTGACCTCGATCACGATCCGGGCGGGGTCGACCCGGTGGGCCGCCAGAGTGTCCCGCACGCTGTCGAGCCAGCCGGGCGCAGCCAGCTGGACCGCCGAGACGTTGACGCTGATCGGGCCGGGCAGGTCCGGACGCTCGGCCAGCAGGGCGCAGACCTGGTCCAGGACCTGGGCGCCGATGGTGGTGATCAGCCCGCTGTCCTCGGCGACGTCCAGGAAGTCGCCGGGGCTGAGCAGGCCGCGGGTGGGGTGCGCCCAACGCACGAGTGCCTCGTGTCCGACCACACGAGCATCCGCCAGGGCCACGATGGGCTGGTAGTACACCACGAACTCGCTGCGGGTGATCGCCTCACGCAGCTGGTCTTCGACGGTGAGACGGGATGCTCAGGAGTCGAAACCCGAACACCGAGTTTCAATGCCGTCATGTCGGCGAAGGATTGGAAGAAGCCGAGATCGTCGAATGGAAGGTCTTGGTCGGTCAACAGATCGCGGTCAATCAGGTTGTGGTCGAAATCGTGACGGCAAAGTCTCTGGTCGAGCCGCCCAGCCCGTTCGCCGGTACGGTGCTCGAGTTGCTCGCGGGTGGGGCAAGTTGTTCCCGTCGGAGCTCCGATCATCCGCGGGCTGGCATTGTTCGTACGAGTGTGCCTGCACAGGAGCTGGCAGGCCTGATCGGACGTGGCTGAGTGCTTGTGTGCGCTGATCCCCTAGACCTGTTCGATGACGACCCACGACTCGAGCACTTCCTGGAGCTGCCCGTTCAACTGCTCCTGCTGACGCAGTTTGGAGACGTTGACCACGTAGCTGGTGGCCACATCGACCAGCACCCCAGCGACCGCGATGTCCGTGTCCGACCATTCCCGCGGCTCGGGGGAGTAGGGGTTGAGGGCGCCAATGTCTGGACCGCCAGCCGCAGCGAAACGCTCCTCATGGCGCTCGAGCTGGCCCGACACGGCGCGTAGCTAGTTGGCCGCGACGAGCCGGCGGTCCTCGAAGTGAACGAAGTCCAGGCGTCGCTCTGGCCAACGGCTAGCGGAGCATATGGCCACCGCTCACCGCCACCTCTGGTCGTCCCCTAGCCCAGTCCGCTTTCGAGACGCGTGTCATCCAGGATCGAGCGCCGACCCCGTATGTCCAGGAACGAAGGTTCGTGTTACACCAAGACCGCGAAGACATCGCCGCAGGCCGGATCTGTAACGCAACCCGTGTCCGCTGCTATGTCACGCTCTCGGGTGTTTGCGTTACGGTTCCGCGGTGAAGATCGGCTACGGGCGTATCGACCCGGGGTCAGAACCCCGACGCCCTGACCGCGGCCGGCTGCGATCAGGGCGTCGTCGACAAAGCCTCCGGCAAGTTGGCCCGTCGGCGCGGGTTGGACAAGGCGCTGCTGTCGGCCAGCCGGGCCGGTGATCAACTGGTGGTCACGAAACTGGATCGGCTCGGCCCCACCAACAGGTGGGGCCCAATGAGCGCGGAGCCAGACCTTTTTTCTCCAGGTTCGGCTTCAGGCGTTGAGCAGCTGGTGGGCACGCTGGTGTGACACATGCAGGACAGTCCCGATGTCTCGCACCGTCAGGCCGGCCTCTTTCATCGCCCTTGCGGCGTGACGTCGGCGTTCGGCACTGAGCTCGGCGGCGGACTCGGCTTCTTTGCGGAGCCGGTCCGCCTCTTCCATCTCGAGGGTGATCGCGGGGTCCAGGACGGCTCGGACAGTTACCGCGATCGTCTCTTGCGGCAGGCCGGCGACGAAGCCGATGGCTTCCCGCTGGTGTTCCTGGGCCTGGTCGAGGCGGGCGACCTGCGAGATTGCTCCCGGGTACTGGTCGCACTGGACCACCCACCAGCGACCGTCCTTGCGCGCTGTGGACGTGAACTCGTGTGTCAACGTCGCCACCATCCCTTTCCCAGTGCGGGTTGCAGTTGTCTGTACAGTGCCTCGGCTGTCCCCTCAGAGACCTCGCTGTGGCGACCGATCGTGGTGCGGACAGCGCCGACGGTCACACCGGTATGGTTCGTGAGCTCCTCAGTGGAGAACTCGACCCCTGCCGTCTTGGCCGCCTTGGCGATCTTCTTGAGTACTACCGCCCGCTTCATAATGTTAGTCAACTACGACTAGACATATCAAGTCAAGTCCCTATAGACAATTCTTCTCGCGACGCTGGGACAGAGGCGGCTCAAAGACGCATTCCCACAAGTGCGCGCTCAGCGCGTGGTGCGCAGGTACTGGTAGACGGTCTCGCGGCTGATGGCGAACTCACGGGCCAGTGTTGCCTTCGCGGCACCGTCGCCGGCCCGCTGACGCAGTTCGGTGATCTGCTCCTCGCTGAGGGACCTTCTACGGCCGCAGTACGCGCCGCGCTTCTTGGCCAGCTCGATCCCTTCGCGTTGCCGTTCGCGGATCAGGGCACGTTCGAACTCCGCGAACGCACCCATCACCGAGAGCAGCAACGTCGCCATCGCGGTGTCGTCACCGGTGAAGGTCAGCTGTTCGGTGAGGAACTGGACTCGGACGCCTTTGGCGGTCAGCTCCCGCACGATCCTGCGCAGGTCCTCGAGGTTGCGTGCCAGCCGGTCCATGGAGTGCACGATGACGGTGTCGCCGCCGCGGACGAAGCCGAGCATCGCCTCGAGCTGTGGTCCCAACGAATTACAACCATGTCCCGCTCCGGACCCGAGGAACCAAAAATCACCGAGGCGCTACTCGACACGCTCGCCTACGCCGCATAGACCCAATCACAGACTGCGAAAGTCCACTTGATGGAAGGGCAGCAGTAAGCCTGTGCCACGAGCCGTCAGGTCGAGGATCTTTCGCGCCCGACGGGCCGACGAAGGGAGAGCATGCGCGGGGTCGGTCAAACGGTCAGCCGCTCCAGACGGGGGCCCGCTTCTCCAGGAAGGCTGCGATGCCCTCGGCGGCGTCCGGGGTCTGGCTGGTCGCGGCCATCACCTCGACCGCGTAGGCGTACGCCTGGGGCTGGGCGAGATCGAGCTGCGCATACAACGCCTGCTTGCCCATGCCCTTGCTCTGGGCGCTCCCGCGCGTCACCCGCGAGACCAGCGCGGCCACGGCGCCGTCCAGCTCTTCGGCCGGCACGACCTGGTTGACCAGGCCCCACTCGCGAGCGGTCGCCGCGTCGATGACGTCGCCGGACAGCGCCATCTCGACCGCCCGCTTTCGGCCCACGGTGCGGGCGATCGCCACCATCGGCGTGTGGCAGAACCAGCCTCCCTTGCCGCCGGGCGCGGCGAAGCCGGCCGTGTCGGCGGCAACGGCGATGTCTGCCGCGGCGACGAGCTGGCACCCAGCAGCCGTCGCCAGCCCGTGCACGCGCGCCACCACGGGCTGGGGGATGCGCTGCATGAGCGTCATCAGTTCGGTGCACGTCCACAACAGGTGCCGCACCTGTTCCAGGTCGCTCCCGGCCACGTCGGCGAAGTCGTGCCCCGCACAGAAGACCGGTCCGTTGGCCGCCAGAACGACCCCTCGGGCATCGCTCTCTCCCACCCGTGCGAACGCGTCGGTCAGCTCCTGCATGTGCAGCAGCGACAGGGCGTTGCGGCGCTCCGGCCTATCCATGGTGATCGTCGTGACGTCCGCGTCGCGGGTGAGCCGGATGCATTCGTAGTCCATGGACACTCCTTCGTCAAGCCGTCGTCGTGGGCACGTGCCAGCGTACGCAGTCCCCGGCACCACGCAGGTGCCCTGCACCTGGGCCGCAGGGCACCTGCGTGCGAACATGCCCGTGTGACGACCAGCCACACCTGTTCCCAGAGCAGCTCAGCTGCCCGCCTGCGGCCGGCTTCGCTGTCCGATGTGGGTGCCATCACCAAGTTCCAGGCCGCGTGTTGGCGGGAGGCCTACCGCGACCTGGTTCCGCAGGGGTACGTCGACCGTGTCAGCGTCGAGGACCGTGAGGTCCGCTGGCGTGACCGGCTGGTGTCGGGCTCTCGCAAGATCGCCTTCGCCGAGTCCGGCAACGCGGTAATCGGCGTCGTCAGTTGGGGGGAGCCCAATGCATCTGACGCTCCTGCCCTTGAGCTCATGAGCCTGTACGTGGCCGCCGGGCATCGCGGCTCCGGTGTGGCCGCCGCGCTGATGGATCTGGCCATCGGCGCAGCTCCCGCCTACCTGTGGGTCTTCGAGAAGAACCCGCGGGCCCAGGCCTTCTACGCCAAACACGGGTTCCTCTTCGATGGGCATCGCAAGGTCGACATCGTCACAGGCCTCTGGGAAAGGCGATTCGTCCGCCGCTGACCGCCGGCAGCTATGCGAGTCCCACAAGACGAACGCCCAGCGGATGCGCTACGCCCACTTCCGCGAACTCGGCCACTTCATCGGCTCCGGCGCAGTCGAAACCGGTTGCAAGGCCGTCATCGGCCAACGCCTCAAACTCTCCGGGATGCGCTGGAGCCTGCGCGGCGCCGCCGGCATCGCCACCCTGCGCTGCCAAGAAGCCAGCGGCCGCTGGGACGAAGTCTGGCACCGGCTCGACAACCAGACGAGCGTGGCCTGACCTCGCTACCTACAAATCTGTCGCACACCCAATTGACTCACCGTGACCAGCGTCGGCGAAGCGGGAGCCCAGCTCGGTCAGCAGCGGCAGAACCGGAGCCAGCCGACGGACGGCCGCGCGCAAGGAGGCACTGGTCGGATCAGAGGCAGCCACCAGAGCCAAGAGTAGGTGACGGGTACGCGGACCCGGCCTGGTGTCCATCCGCCAGACCATCTCGAGACAGATCAGCACTGGCCCTGCGGCTGGTTACAGTGAGGCGATGACTTCCTCTGCCCAGCGGCCGGCCCGGCCACCACACCGGCTCCCGTCGGTGGAGGAGACCTCGGCCGGCGGCGTGATCATGGATGTTCACGATGGAGTGGCGGTCATCGCGGTCATCGCATGTCGCAACCGTGCCTGGCGGGTCGAGTGGTGCCTGCCCAAAGGACACAGCGAGAACGACGAGACCCTGGAACAGATGGCCGTGCGCAAAGTTGCCGAGGAGACCGGCATAATCGGACGCACGCTGGCCTCACTGGGCACCATCGACTACTGGTTCTTCACGTCGGAGACGCGCGTCCACAAGGTGGTCCACCAGTGCCTTCTCGAAGCCACCGGCGGCGAGCTCACTATCGAGGGCGACCCGCCCTGCCGAGGCCATCGACGTGGCGTGGTTCCCGCTGCTGGACGCCCACACGCACCTCACCTTTGCCAGTGAACGTGTCGGATTGCCCAGGACGCTTGGGAGCGCCTGGCAGGCGCGACGTGACCGGGAGCCGACGCCTGAAGCACGTATGCCGGCTGGTTGCCTGCGCTGCCTTGCTCGCGGTTTCTTTGTTGCCGAACGTCGCATCCGGTCCCAGGGCCATGGCATTGACCGTGGTGTCTGCCCCGATCGGGGCGACCACCGTCGCGACCGCCGCCGTCATCACCACCTCGACCGCGACTGAGCCTGTGACTGTGGCGTTGACGAGCATCACGCCGTCGATCGCGGTCCCCAAGGCTCCGATCACCATCTCCGGGATCGTCCGAAACGCCGGCTCGGTTCCGATCGCCTCACCGGTGACGCGCGCACTCATCGGGGAGCGCCCTCTGACCAGCCGCGACGCCGTGTCCGGCTGGGCCACTGCAACTGAGCAACGGTCAGTGGCGGAGGTCGCACGAACTTCTCTGGGCGCCACCTTGGCTCCCGGCTCCGTTGCGAACTTCACCCTCACCATTCCGGCGACGGCGGTCAGCCATCGCGAGCCGTTCGCCGTCCTGCCGCTGCGAGTCGACGTGGTCGGGACGACGCCCGACGCGGCCAACCAGGATACGAACCTCGGCAACCTACAAACCTTCCTGCCGGCACGGCAGGCGGTGAAGCAGTACGAACCGTTGTCCATCGCCTGGTTGGTTCCCCTCACCCTCGATCCCGACCCCGCGCTGTTCGGGATTGACAGCGCCGCTCGCGTCACCGCGTGGACCAAAGCGATCGGGACGGGTTCAAGGCTGGATCGGCTGATCATGGGCACCGACAGCACCAAGGTCACCTGGGCCATCGATCCTGCGATCCTGGGCCCGCCGCAGGTTCCGGCGCCCGCGGTGACCACCACAGCGCCGAGTCCGACGCCGAGCCCCTCACCAGCCCCCACCCAGGGTGAGACGACACCTGCGGATCCAGTGACCGCGCTGACCACAGCGCTAGCGGGCCGGCTCAGGGCAGCCGCGCCGCGCCATACCCTCTGGTCCTTGCCGTATGCCGATCCCGACATCGCCGCCGTGCTCCCCCTCGCTTCGGGCAACAGCGCTGTGGCGCCGCTGATCACCCGAACCTCCACCCTGGATGCCACCGTCGGTTCCGCGCGCACCGATATCGCGTGGCCCGTCGACGGGATGCTGACCACCGGGCGCGAGCAGGAGCTGAAGCAGGCGTTCTCCTCCCCGGGGCTGAGCGCCGCGGTCGTCTCGGCCTCGGCCCTGATCAGCCACAGCGGATTGACCGAGAACGCGAGCCGCAGGTCCAGCGACGGACTGCCCCTGCTGGCCTATGACGAGGCTCTCAGCCGAACCTTCACCCAGACCTCCTCGACCGTTACCGGCACCATCACCATCCAGCGGTTCCTGGCGGACACCATGGCGCTGCTCGGTGAACGACCTGGCACCCCAGGCCGATCGGTCCTGGTGGTGGCACCCAGGACGTTCGCCGGTGACCCCTCAGTGCTCACGTCCTTCTTCGCGGCCATCGCCACCGCCCCTTGGCTCACCCCGACGTCGACCGACCAGCTGCTCGCCGCCGGCAGGGCGGCAACCAACGAGCTCCCGGGCGTGGGCACGACCGTGCGGCCGACCTCGCCGCCGACGTCACCTCCGTCTGCGGACCCGTTGAGCCCAGGCCTCTCCCCGCTGACGGCGGCCAGCCTCAGGACCATCACGAGGACGATGTCCGCCATCACCGGCATCGCGAGCATCCATGACGACGCTGAGCTCTTCCGTGCGCGCTGGACCGACGCCCAGAACCAGGTCCTGTCGAGTCGTTGGCGGGGTCACCGAACCCGGGTCGCCGCCATCGATACGGCCACACAGGCGGCCATCAACGCCGTCAGCCGTGGCGTGCGTGTGATGCCAAGCTCGGTGAACTTCTTCGCCGACAGGGGTGTCCTGCAGATCACCGTGGTCAACGATCTCTCAGTCCCGGTGCACGATGTCCACCTGACCTTGACCCCGGGCCAGCCGAGGCTGCGGATCGACCAACAAGCCGGACCGCTGAGGATCGGCGCGAACAGTCGCACCAGCGTGCCGCTGCAAGTCACCGCGATCGCCGCGGGGCTGGTCCCCATACAGGCGGTCCTCACCACAGCCAACGGCACACCTCTGGGGCAGAACGCCCGCGTCAACGTGCGCGTGCAACCCACCAGCACCTGGATCTACTGGGTTCTGGGCAGTGTGGCCGGCGTCATCTTCGTACTCGGCACCTATCGGTCCCTGCGACGCGGCCCCACCCGCGCGGCCCGACTCGTCGCGCAGGAGGTACCCCTCGATGTCTGAGCCTGGATCCACCACTGAAATAGTTCACAAGTGCGGGTCGGAACACGCGAATACCCTTCTGAGCAGGGAGAATACGACTTATCAAGGGTCGGTTTCATCCGCAAAGAAGGGCATCTGCTGAATGGTGCGACACGAAGTCGCTTGTGTTGAGTGGGCTCGTCGATTGGAGGGTCGGTAACGATGGCGTAGCCCCGGGTCAGTGTTCAAGGCTCGTCTCCGCTCTGACGTGCGTCGCTGGTAACGGCGGGGTGCGAAGCTCAGGGTTCAAGCCCAAGGGTGCCCGATCCATCCGGGGGCCACAGGTGAGGAGAAGACCGACGGGTGAACGTAATTGAACCCCTGATGACGTCTCGTCAGAGTGAGCCCCGGGTGATGGTTGCAGTGCCGGGGTGTAGGAACTGGCCGTTGAGAAGCGGCAGGCGGCGACCGGAGGCATCTATCCGGTTGTGTGAACACCGCCGTTCTCGGGGTTGAGGGGGCACCCTGTCCGGTCGTGTCTCGTACAAGTGGAACGTGATAACCCCGTTGAGGTCCGGACCGGTTGCGGTCCGGTAAGCCGACCGTGAGGAAAGCCGAGATCCCCAGCGGGCGTAGGACAGCCCAAGAAGCAAATGCCGGCGGCTGAAAGGCAGCGGGAAACCGGGGCGTTGTGATCGGTCCTTCACCGGTCGCCCGCATAACCGGCCGGATACGGGCGATGCCCGGGCCTGCAAGGGCGCTGACGTGGGTTGGGTGAGTCTGTGAAGCAACGATGAGTGTGACACCGGAACCGAAGGACAAGTTGGACACCATGGCGAGGCAACGAGTGGCTACCGTCGTTAGGCGCGCCGTCGTGGTGAACGGACCGGAGGACGTTGTGCTGCAGTGGGACGCTGTGAACTGGCGCTCCGCTGAGGATGACGTACGGCGTTTACGTCAAAGGATCTTCACGGCGTCGCAGGCTGGGGACCTCAAGAGGGTCCGCAATCTGCAGAAGCTGATGCTCCGCTCTCGCTCCAACACGCTGGTCAGCGTGCGGCGGGTCGCGGAGCGCAATGCAGGACGCCTGACGGCGGGTATCGACGGGGAGAGGGCGTTGACCTCCTCGGCCAAGGCGGCACTGACGGTGGATGTTCACCGTGAGCGGTCGTCGTGGCAAGCCCGCCCGGTCAGGCGTATTTACATCCCGAAAGCGAACGGGAAGCAGCGACCACTCGGGATTCCAGTGCTGCGTGACCGGGCCTTGCAGGCCCGCGTCGTCAATGCGCTGGAACCAGAGTGGGAGGCACAGTTCGAACCGCGGTCCTACGGATTCCGTCCGGGCCGTGGCTGTCATGACGCGATCGAGGCGATCTACTGGACGCTGAACGGCAAACGTGCCAAGCGCCAGTGGGTCCTCGACGCCGACCTGTCAGCAGCGTTCGACCGAATCGATCATCTAGTCCTTGATGCCCTTCCCAGGCGCCCGTTCCGGGCTGAAAATG
>PKWT01000260.1 GCA_003132125.1 Micrococcales bacterium
TATCAGATCGCCGAACATACGCTGGCCAACGGACTGCGGGTCATCGTCTCCGAGGACCACAGCGTCCCCAACGTCACGGTCAACCTCTGGGTCAACGTGGGCTCACGTCACGAGGTCGAGGGCCGCACCGGTTTTGCCCACCTCTTCGAGCATCTGATGTTCCAGGGGTCTCGCAACGTGGCGTCAGGGGAGCACTTCTCGGCGCTCATGGCCGCCGGTGGACGGCTCAACGCCACGACGTGGTTCGACCGCACGAACTACTTCGAGACGATGCCGCGGGGGGCGATGGATCTCGCCCTGTGGATGGAGGCCGACCGACACGGCCACCTGCTCGATGCCGTCAACCAGGAGAACCTCGACAACCAACGGGATGTGGTCAAGGAGGAGAAGCGCCAGCGCTACGACAATGTGCCCTATGGCAATGCGCTGATCGACACCTACGCGGCAGTCTTCCCCAAGGGTCACCCGTACCACCACGCGACCATAGGTTCGATGGAGGACCTTGATGCCGCCAGCGTTGAGGACGTGCACGAGTTCTTCCGCCGCTACTACGGTCCGAACAACACCGTTCTCACGTTGGTTGGTGACCTCACCCCGGAAGAGGGTTTCGCTTCGGCAGAGCGGTATTTCGGCCCCTTGAAGGCCACTGCGGTCCCATCTCGAGAGCCCGTCGCGCCGTTGGCTCCCTTGTCTGAGCCTCTTCGCGACGAGCACATCGAAGATGTCCCCGCCGACCGTCTTCATCTCGCCTTCCGGCTTCCGGTCGATGACACCCCGGAGTTCTTCGCGTCTTCGCTGGCGGTCGACATCATCGGTGGCCTGGCGACCTCGCGGTTCTACCAGCGACTGGTCCGAAGGGAACAGATCGCCACCAGCATCTCGTCCCACGCCATGGGCTTCGTGGACGGGGTCTCGTTGGGGTTCATGGCGATTGATGTCGCCGATGGCTGCAGCGCTGACGCGGTCGAGGCGGCTGCATGCGAGGAGCTGCTGCGGTTCGCCGCCGAGGGACCAACCGAGATCGAGATGGAGTCGGCGATGGCCCAGACCGAGCGGGCGTGGCTGTCGGCCCTCGCCAGCCAGGAGGAGCGCGCCGACCACATCTGCCATCACGTGATGCTGCAGGGCGATCCCGGCTACATCAACACCTTCCTGGACCGCCTCGGCGAGGTGACGGCTGATCAGGTGCAGCAGGTGGCCGCCCGGTGGCTCTTGCCCGACTCCCGCGCCGTCGTGGCCTACCTCAAGCAGGACGGAGATGCCTCATGACCCACCAGGAGAGCGTGGCCGAGCAGGATGGCGCCCCTGCCCAGGACAGCATGATCGAGCGGCCAGACGTGATCGCACCGGAGCTGTGGTCGTTCCCCGAGGCGCAGCGGTCCGAGCTCTCCAACGGACTGGGCGTGGTCACCTACGACATCCCCGGTCAGTACGTCATCTCGGTGCGCCTCGCTGTCCCGATGCCACTGGAGCGCGAGCCACGAGAGCGCGAAGGCATCGCCACGATCATGGCGCGAACCCTCGATGAGGGAACGGCCCGGCACACCGCTGAGGAGTTTGCCGAGCTGTTGGAGCGCAAGGGAATTGCGCTCGGCGCCAGCGCAAGCGAGTCGGGCCTGATTGTCGACGTCGACGTGCCGAAGAGGAACCTGACAGAGGCGCTCGACCTGCTCAGCCAGGCTGTGCGAGAGGCCGCCTTCCCGGCCAACGAGGTCTCCCGCCACGTCAAGATCCGACTGGCCGAGATCGACCAAGAGCGTGCGGTGCCTGGTCACCGAGCGGCGATGGAGTTCATCTCGACCTACTTTGACCCCGACGAGCGCGCGTCGCGTCCGACTGCTGGTGCCAAGGAGACGATCTCCACGATCACCCCCGGGGACCTGGTCGCCTTCCATTCCGCCAACGTCCTGCCCTCCGGAGCCACGATCGTCGTCGCCGGGGACCTGAGCGATCTGGACGTCGTGGCTGAGGTCGAGAGCGCGCTGGGATCCTGGCGCGAAGCGCCGGCCGACGTTCGTGAGCCGCGCGCAGCTGCCCGGGCCACGGATGCCGAGCGCATCGTGTTCCTCGACCGCCCCGGCTCGGTGCAGACCGAGTTCTATGTCGGCTGTCCCGGACCGGACCGCCGGGTCGACGGTGGCTGGGCGGCATACCCGGTGTTGGGTTTCGTCGTCGGTGGTTCCCCCAATGCCAGAGTTGATGCGGTCCTGCGCGAGGAGAAGGGGTTCACCTACGGCATCCGTTCGGGCTTTCGTCCGCGTCGGTGCGGAGGCATGTTCCTGACCAGCGGTTCGGTTCGCGCGGACTCCACCGTCGAGGCGCTGGGGCTGCTGCTCGACATCCTGGATCAGGCCCGTGAAGGCTTCACGGAGGAGGAGACCCAGGCTGGTGTCGACTTCGTCGAAAAGACGGCACCGGGGCGCTACGCCACCGCCGACACCGTGGCAGACGAGGCCGCGGCACTCTCACTCGAAGGGTTGACCACAGAGTTCACGACAGCCAACCTGCTTGCGCTTGCGGACGTCGATGCCGATGCCCTGGCAACGGCCTACAAACGCTATGTCACCGGTGACTGGACCGTGATCGTGGTGGGCGATGCGAGCCTGCATGCCGAGGGCGTTCGCGGTCTCGGGCGAGGCGAGGTCACCGTCATCCCTGCTTGACCTCGGAGGCAGCCCAACCCCGCCACGGGCAATCCAGAAGACGCAATCCAGAACTACCCGGGTTCAGCCGAGGCGGGCCAGCACCTCGTCGTGGAGCAGACCATTGGTAGCCACCGCGTTGCCACCCCAAGGGCCAGGGGTTCCGTCCAGCGCGGTGAATCGGCCGCCGGCCTCGGTCACGATGGGCACGAGCGCGGCCATGTCGTAGACCTGCAGATCCGGCTCGACGGCGATGTCGACGGCGCCTTCGGCGACGAGCATGTACGACCAGAAGTCCCCGTAGGCCCGGGTCCGCCAGCAGTCTTCGGTCAGGTCAAGGAACTCTTCCAAACGCTCACGTTGCCTCCAGCCGCCCATGCTCGAGTAGGACAGCGAGGCATCCGAGATCTGCGCGATCTTCGACACGCCAATCCTTTTCGCGCTGGAGAGACTGCGACCACTCCACGCGCCGGAGCCAATGGCCGCCCACCAGCGGCGGCCCAACGCAGGGGCGGCGACGAGGCCGAGAACCGGTTGCCCGTCGTCGACGAGCGCGATCAAGGTGGCCCACACGGGGACACCTCGGACGAAGTTGTGGGTCCCGTCGATCGGATCGATGACCCACCGCCGTGGGCCGCGGCCGGTGGTCTCGAACTCTTCACCCTCGACAGCGTCTCGGGGTCTGGCCCGCTTGAGCTGGTGGCGCACCATCTCCTCGGCCGCGCGGTCAGCGTCGCTGACCAGCGTGAGGTCGGGTTTGGACTCCACCACCAGGTCCTCGGCTCGGAAACGAGACACCGTGATCCGCTCCACAGCATCGGCAAGCACGTGGGCAAGGCGCAGGTCGTCGTCGTATGCAGGCACGCGGCCACGTTATCCGTTGACGGTCACCAACGGGGCGTCCGCCACGGGTCACCGTGGGTATGACGCTGGTGAGGCACTGAACCTTCGGACCGGTTGACCCGAGGTGACCGGCTCACCCGAGGTGACCGCTGGATCGCCAATCCCTCAGTCGTCGGACTGGGGCGTGCGTGCGCGCAGCAGCCGACGCAGAGAGTCCAGCCGGGACGGCCCGGCTGGGCCGGCGCGACCTGACTCCACCCAGGCGTCGAGGCCGCACTCCTCTTCGTCGTGCGTGCACCCTCTCGGGCACTGGTCCGTGCCGG
>PKWT01000501.1 GCA_003132125.1 Micrococcales bacterium
GTCATCCCTGCCTGCGGTTGATCCCTCAAGGCATGAGGTGCAGCTGGCGCAGAGACGTGCCAATCGTCATCCCCTGTTGCGGCGGGCCACGATCATCGTGGCGGCAGGGCTGGTCCTGTTGCTGTCCTTGGGCACCGCGGCCTACGTCAAGTTCAACAGCAACATCACGAAGTACGACGTGTCGAAGCTTCTGGGCCAGCGCCCGAAGAACAACGCCGTTGCCGACAAGCTCACCAACCTCAAACCGGTCAACATCTTGGTGATCGGCTCGGACACCCGCGATCTGGGCACGAGCTCGTACGGGACGACAGCCGGGGCCCGGTCCGACACAACCCTGATCGTGCACCTGTCCGGCGACCGTAAGTCGGCCGTGGTGGTCAGCGTGCCCCGTGACTCGATGACCCGGGCGCCGGCCAACTGCAAGGACCCGAAGAGCAAGGTCGCGGATGGTCCGATCCGGCAGTGGAACGCGAACTACTCGCTCGGCGGCCCCGCCTGTCTGATTCGGACGGTCGAGGGCACCACCGGTATCTTCATCGACCATTTCATGGTGATCAACTTCCTGGGATTCCAGTCGATGGTTGACGCGCTGGGCTCGGTCGAGGTCTGTATGCCGACGGCCGTGGTCGACCCTTTGAGCCATCTGAACCTGCCGGCCGGCCGCAGCAGGGTCACCGGCAAGGAGGCACTGGCCTTCGTGCGAGTTCGTCACAACATGGGCGACGGGTCGGACCTCGGCCGGATCGACCGGCAACAGGCGTTCTTGTCCTCGATGATCCAGGAGGCCACGAGCACCAATCTTCTCCTGCGACCGGACAAGCTGTTCCGTTTCCTGGATGCGGCGACCCAGTCACTGACCACCGACCCGGCTCTGGGCAACCTGAACGCCCTGCGGGAGGTGGCCCAGAGCGTGGTCGGCCTGAAGTCCTCCCAGGTACGGTTCGTGACGGTGCCGGTCGAGGCCTACCCGCCGGATCACAACCGCGTCCAGTGGACCTCGGCCGCGGATGCCTTGTGGAAGTCGATCCGTAACGACGCTCCCTTGCCCGGCACCAAGCCGGCACCGGGCTCGACCCCGACGCCCACGCCCACATCGCCACCGCCGGTGCTGACCGTCACGCCTGACGCGATCACCGTTCACGTCAGCAACGACTCGGGCGTGCCCGGGATTGCGCGCCAGGCTGCCGACGACCTGCGCCTGCAAGGGTTCAAGATCAGCGGCCTCTCGACCGACAGCAGCGGCAAGGCTGGGGCCATCGTCTCCTACTCAGCGGGCAACCACGACAAGGCGTTGACTGTCGCCGCGGCCTTCCCAGGGGCCGTTCTTGAGCAGGATGACACGGCGGGTTCCGTCATTCGGGTCAGCCTGGGCACTGGCAGCCCGAACGTGGTGGCGGTGCCCAACCGTCTCGGCTCGGCCCCCCTGCCCACACATACGCTGAGCGCCACCGCCGCCCCCACCCCGTCCTCCACCGTGACGATCAAGGCTCGGACGGCCGACACCAACATCTGCTCGAAGTAGCGTTTTGTGAAACCACGCCCTGCGCCGGTAGCCTGTGCAGGCTCCCGAACCGGTCGCCGCCTGCGGTGATCGACGAAGTGGCACGGAGGCGTCGCCTAGCCCGGTTTATGGCGCCCGCCTGCTAAGCGGGTTTGGGTTAATCCCCATCGCGAGTTCAAATCTCGCCGCCTCCGCCAACGTGAAGGGCCCCCCAGTCTCAGGCTGGGGGGCCCTTCACGTCGCGGACCCGCCGGTGCCGGTCTACGTTGTCAGCCATGGACTTTGGGTACAGCCCGACGGTCGAGCAGTGGCGCGAACGCGTGCAGAGCTTTCTCGACGAAGTCATCCTTCCCGCAGAGCACACCCTCCATGAGCAGGTCCACGCCCAGGCCGGGACCAACCCGTGGGGTCGGCCCCTGATCATGGACGAGCTCAAGGCCCAAGCTCGTGAGCGAGGTCTGTGGAACCTCTTCCTGCCTGGCACCGACTTCGGGGCCGGCCTGACCAACCTCGAGTAGGCGCCGCTCGCCGAACTGTCCGGGCGCTCGCCGATGCTCGCCCCCGAGGCGATGAACTGCGCGGCGCCGGACAGCGGCAACATGGAGGTCTTCGCGCACTTCGCCAAGCCGGAACTGCAGGAGCGGTGGCTGAAACCGTTGCTGGACGGGACGATTCGCTCTGCGTNNGGCGCCGGAGTGCAAGGTTGCCATCGTCATGGGCCTGTCCGCGCCACAGGGTGAGAAGCATCGGCGTCACTCGATGGTCGTCGTCCCGATGGACGCGCCCGGCGTTCACGTCGAGCGTTCAACCCACGTCCTTGGCTACCGCGATGGTCCGCACGGCGGTCACGCCGAGATCGTGTATGACGCGGTGCGGGTGCCGCGTGACCACCTTCTGGGCGAGTGGAACGGTGGGTTCGCCATCGGCCAGGCGCGACTGGGCCCGGGACGGATCCACCACTGCATGCGACTGATCGGCATGGCCGAGCGAGCGTACGACCTCATGTGCACCCGGGTGCAGCAACGTGTGGCGTTCGGCAAGCCCCTCGCCGCGCAAGGAGTGGTGCAGGAGTGGATCGCCGAGAGCCGGATTCGGATCGAGCAGGCTCGGCTGTTGGTGCTCAAGACGGCCTGGCTGATGGACACGGTCGGCAACCGCGGTGCCGCCGTGGAGATTTCGGCGATCAAGGTCGCCATCCCCGAGATGGCCACATGGGTCATCGACCGTGCCATGCAGGCGCACGGCGGCATGGGCGTCAGCCAGGACACGCCCTTGCCTGAGCTCTACGCCCAGGCAAGGATGCTGCATCTGGCGGACGGGCCGGACGAGGTCCATAAGATGGCCATGGCCCGGCGCGAGCTCAGGCGCTACCCAACCGGCTGAGCGGCACGGCATACCGTTCCGACGGACTTACCCGACAGGCATTCATCCCACCGTGTTCATGCCTCCGGGCCGACCGCTGTGACTGTTGCCGGCGGTGGTGAGGAGCCGCGGTTCATCCCCGACATGATCATGCCGATAAACGACGGCCGCCCCTGGAGCTTGGAGCGGACGTCGAACGCGACTGCCAGCAGCAGGACCATGCCCTTGATGATCTGGATGAAGTTCGAGTCGACGCTCAGGTTGGCCAGACCAAGGTTGAGGACACCCATGACCAAGCCGCCGACCATGGAGCCGGAGACCGTGCCGATCCCGCCTGCAACGGCGGCTCCACCGATGAACACGGCGGCGATGGCATCAAGCTCGAAGCCCACACCGTCCTTCGGGTTGGCAGCGTTGAGGTAGGCCGTGAAGACCATGCCGGCGACCCCCGAGAGCAACCCCATGTTGACCAAGACCATGAAGTCGATCCGCTTGGTGTTGACGCCGGAGAGTCCGGCTGCCATGGAGTTGCCGCCGACGGAGTAGATATGACGGCCGAAGACGGTCTTGCGCGTGACGAAGGTGTAGATCGCGACCAGAACGCCCAGGATGAGAGCGACGATCGGAACGCCCTTGTATGAGGCGAGCAACAGGCCGAACACCATGACGGCGGCACCGATCACGACCAGCTTGATGAGGCTGATGGACCACGGTGGCACGTCCATCTGGTGCTTGCGCAGCGCTGCCCGCTTGCGAACCTCCAGCACCGCGAACAGGACAACCAGCAGGATCGCCAGCAGCAGTGTCGGATTGTGATAGCCGGTCTTCGGGCCAATGTCAGGGATGAAACCGTTCGCGATGATCTGGAACCCGTCAGGTACCCCGACGCTCGATGCGTTGAGCATCATCAGGTCGAGCCCGCGGAAGAGCATCATGCCTGCGAGAGTGACGATGAAGGCCGGGATGCCGACGTACGCCACCCAGAAACCCTGCCACGCCCCGACGATGACGCCCACGATCAGGCCGAGGATGATTGCCAGCGGCCAGGGGAGGTCGAAGCGCTGCATCGAGATCGCCACGGTGGCCCCGACAAAGGCTGCGACCGAGCCGACCGACAGATCGATGTGTCCGGCGATGATCACCATCACCATGCCGATCGCCAGGATGAGGATGTAGCCGTTCTGGACCAGCAGGCTCGTCACGTTCCTTGGCTCGAGGAACAGCCCGTCGGTCAGAACCTGGAAGAGGGCGACGAGCAGCAGCAGGGCCATGATCATCCCGTACTGCCGGACGTTGCCGCCCATTGCCTGCCTGGCCTGGGCGACGAAAGAGATCGGGGAGGCCGAGTCTAGGGACTTCTGGCTCATTGCTGGACCGTCTCTCGCTGGATCTTGCCTTGGGTCATGTAACGCATGAGGGTCTCCTGGTCGGCCTTGTCATGCGGGACCTCCGCGGTGATCACTCCCTCGCTGAGGGTGTAGATGCGGTCGCACATGCCGAGCAGCTCGGGCAGCTCGGAGGAGATCATCAGGACTCCCCGGCCACTGTCGGCCAGGCGGTTGATGATTTCGTAGATCTCGTATTTGGCGCCCACGTCGATGCCGCGGGTCGGCTCGTCGAGCATCAGCAGGTCCGGGCCGGTGAACATCCACTTGCCCAGGACGACCTTCTGCTGGTTGCCCCCGGACAGCGTGGCCACGCCCACATCGACGCTCGGCGCCTTGATGTTCAAGTCCTTGCGGTACTTGTTGGCCGCCACGATCTCGAGATTGTCATCGACCGCGCCCTTGTGCCGGATCTTCCTCAAGGCCGCCGAGGTGATGGACGCCTTGACGGAGTCGTGCAGATTCAGGCCCAGGGTCTTGCGGTCTTCGGTGACATAGGCCAGACCGGCGTCGATCGCCTGGGACACGTTCTTGAGGTGCAAAGCCTTGCCGTCCTTGAAGAGCTCGCCGGAGATCTTGTGCCCATATGACTGGCCGAAGATGCTGCGGGCCAGCTCGGTGCGACCGGCGCCCATGAGCCCGGCCAATCCGACGATCTCGCCGCGCCGGATGTTGAGGCTGGCGCCGTGTACGACGTACCGGGTGTGGTCGTCGGGATGCAGCACGCTCCAGTCCTTGATCTCCAGGAGCATCTCGCCGACCGTGGGCTCGTGCGGAGGGAATCGGTGGTCCAGGTCGCGCCCGACCATGCCCTTGATGATCCGGTCCTCGTTGATGCCGTCGGCTTTGACGTCGAGGGTCTCGATCGTCCGCCCGTCTCGGATGATCGTGATGGAGTCCGAGATCTGTTCGATCTCGTTGAGCTTGTGGGAGATCATGATCATCGTGATGCCCTTGTGGCGCAAGCCGTCGAGGAGGTTCAACAGGTGCATGGAGTCGGCATCGTTGAGGGCCGCGGTGGGCTCATCCAGGATCAGCAGCTTGACGCTCTTGGCCAGGGCCTTGGCGATCTCGACGAGCTGCTGCTTCCCGATACCGATGTTCTTGATCTTGGTGTTCGGGTTCTCCGACAGGCCAACGCGCGCGAGGAGCTCATTGGCTTTGGCGGTGGCTTCGTACCAGTTGATGATCCCGTGGCTGGCGACCTCGTTGCCCTGGAACAGGTTCTCCACGATGCTCAGCTCGGGAATCAGCGCCAGCTCCTGGTGGATGATGACGATGCCCGCGCGCTCACTCTCGCGGATGCCCTTGAACTCGCACCGCTGGTCCTCGAAGAAGATCTGACCCTGGTAGGTACCGAACGGGTGTATGCCGGACAGGACTTTCATCAGGGTCGACTTGCCCGCGCCGTTCTCGCCACAGATCGCGTGGATCTCACCGCGTGTGACGTTAAGGGTGACGTCCGCCAGCGCCTTGACGCCGGGGAACTCCTTGGTGATCCCCCTCATGGAGAGAATAGTGTTGTCCATATGTCCACACCTCGGGCAAGAGACGAGAAGGAAACTGCGTTGGTTTGAGCTGAATGTGCGTCTTACCGCGGATGCGTTGAGCTGGCCGGTGAGTGGCTTGGTGTGGCAGTTGGGCCGACACCAAACCACTCGCCAGTTGTCGTTCGGTCAGTCGGGTTTGGCGGTCAGCCCAGCTCGGCCGCGGTGTAGTACTTCGCGTCGAGCAGAATCTGTCTGACGTTGGACTTGTCGATCGCGACGGGCTGGAGCAGCATCGTCGGAACAACCTTGACGCCGTTGTCGTAGGACGTCGTGTCGTTGACCGTGACGGTCTTCTTCTCGGCGATCTGCCTGATCATGGTGACTGTTGCCTCTGCGAGCTTGCTGGTGTCCTTGAACACCGAGGAGTACTGCTCGCCGGCGAGGATGGACTTGACCGACTCGATCTCGGCATCCTGCCCGGTGATCACTGGCAGCTTCTTGGCGCCGCTGCCGTAGCCGTTCCCCTTAAGGGCGGCGATGATGCCGCGAGACAGGCCGTCATACGGAGCAAGAACACCCTGAACGTCGCTGCGCGCGTAGGACTTGGTGAGGATGTTCTCCATCCGCCTCTTGGCGACGGCTGCGTCCCAGCGCAGCGTGGCAACGGTCTTGAAGTCCGTCTCACCCGAGGGGATCACGATCTGCTTGGAGTCGATGAGCGGCTGAAGAACCTTCATCGCGCCGTTGAAGAAGAACGTGGCGTTGTTGTCGTCGGGGGATCCTGCGAACAGCTCGACATTCCACGGGGCGGGCTTGCCGCTGGCTTTCAGCCCGTCGATCAGGGACTGGGCCTGGAGCTCGCCGACCTTGAGGTTGTCGAAGGTCGCGTAGTAGTCGACGGCGTCCGTGCTGCGCAGGAGGCGGTCGTAGGCGATGACCGGGATGCCGGCCGCTTTCGCCTGCTTCAGGGCTCCGGCGAGGGCGGTGCCGTCGATGGAGGCCACGACCAGGACCTGGTTGTTCTTGGTCACCATGTCGTTGACCTGGGTGACCTGGGTCGGGATGTCGTCATTTGCGTACACGAGGTTGACCTTGTAACCGGCCGCCTCCAGCTGGGTCTTCATCGCATTGCCGTCCTTGATCCAGCGCTGCGAGGTCTTGGTGGGCATAGCCACCCCGATCGTGCCCTTGGTGCCGCTGGCGATGCCGTCCTTGGCGGTGGCGTCGGACCGGCCGCAGCCTGTCATGGTCAGCGCTAAAGCGCCGGTCGCCATTATGGCGAGTATCTTGCGCATGCTCATTTCCTATCGTTGGAGAACGGTACCTTGTTGGTTTGGGTTGGCTGGTTCGGACTCAGAAGCCTTGGGCCAGTCGGTAGTACGCCTGGTTCCATCGCAGCTCCTGCAGGAATCGGCGGGGGCGGGTGTCCGCGTCGATCATGACGAGCTCGGTGCGGGTCATCTCGGCGAAGTCCCACAGGTGCTCGGCGTTCAGTGCCGTTGACAGCACTGTGTGGTGCGGGCCGCCGGCGGTCAGCCATGCCTCGGTGGAGGTGCGCAGGCTGGGGGCCGGCTTCCATACGGCGCGAGCCACGGGCAGGTTCGGCAGCGGATGATCGGGTTCGACCACCTCGACCTCGTTGGCCACGAGCCGGAAGCGCTCGCCCATGTCTGCGATGCCGAGGATCACGGCGCCGCCCGGGCTCGCGTCGAAGACGAGACGTACCGGGTCCTCACGTCTGCCGATGCCCAAGGGATGGATCTCCAGCGTCGGCTTCCCGGCGGCGATAGAGGGGCAGACCTCGAGCATGTGGGCGCCCAGGATCCGTTCGTGGCCCGGAGCCAGGTGGTAGGTGTAGTCCTCCATGAAGGAGGTGCCCCCGGGGAGCCCGTCGGCCATCACCTTCAACGTGCGGAGCATGACCGAGGTCTTCCAGTCGCCCTCAGCGCCGAAGCCGTAACCCTCAGCCATCAGACGCTGGACAGCAAGGCCGGGCAACTGCCGGAGCCCGCCAAGATCCTCGAAGTTCGTGGTGAACGCGGTGAACCCGCCAGCGGCCAGAAAGGACTTCAGGCCGAGCTCGATGCGGGCGCCGTAGCGCAGCGACTCGTGTCGTTCCCCACCGGAGCGCAGCTCGGCGGACACGTCATACAGGTCCTCGTACTGTGTGACCAGCGAGTCGATTCCGGCATCGGGGACGCTGTCGACGGACTCGACCAGATCGTTGACCCCGTAGGTGTTGACAGAAACCCCGAATCGCAGCTCGGCCTCGACCTTGTCGCCCTCGGTCACGGCGACATTGCGCATGTTGTCTCCGAACCTGGCCAGTTTCATCGTGCGCAGCGCCGTCGTGGCAGCGGCCGCGCGGGCCCAGGTCCCGACGCGATCGGAGACGCTCGGGTCGCTCACGTGACCGGTGACGGTCTTGCGGGTCACGCCGATGCGGGTCTGGATGTAGCCGAACTCCCGGTCCCCGTGAGCGGCCTGGTTGAGGTTCATGAAGTCCATGTCGATCTGCCCCCATGGCAGGTCGACGTTGGCTTGGGTATGCAGGTGAAGCAACGGCTTTCGCAACGCGTCCAGTCCCGAGATCCACATCTTGGCCGGCGAGAACGTATGCATCCAGGCGATGATCCCGACGCAGGCGTCGTCGGCGTTGGCCTCCAGGACGAGGCGCCGGATCGCGTCGGCGTCGGTGAGCACCGGCTTCCAGATGACTCGGGACGCGACCGCATCGGCGGCGTCGAGCTGTGCCGCGAT
>PKWT01000283.1 GCA_003132125.1 Micrococcales bacterium
GTCGCCGGTGGTGCTTCGGGGGTTCATCGTCGTCATCGGGGTCGTGGCCATCGCGAAAATGGTCTTCTGAGAGGCCAGGCTGACCGAGATCACCGACTCCATCACCCGTCTTGTGACCCACACGACAGCCGTGGGGAACGCCCCGGCAGATCTGGCAGACATCCTCTTGCGACCCCGAGGGGACTGGAACTTCCGTTGATCGCTCATGTGCGAGTCGAACCCTCGCCAACTCTCGCTTCCGCTTCGTCCGTCGGCGCCGGCGCCATCATCGACGCCGAGCATGCTCGTGCCGACGCGGAGAGCACCTTGCCGGGATTGAGCAGGTGGGTGGGGTCGAGCGCGTCCTTGACGGCGCGGTGGACGCGAAGGCCGACCGCGCCGAGTTCAGTTTCCAGCCAGGCGGTTTTGAGTGACCCCACGCCGTGCTCGCCGGTGATGGTGCCGCCGAGGTCAAGGCCCAGTTGCATGACTGCGCCAAAGGCGGCCTGGGCCCGGGCAACCATAGCGTCGTCGGTGGCGTCGAAGACCACAGATGGGTGCATGTTGCCGTCTCCGGCGTGACCGGCACAGGTCACCAAGACGTCGTGGTCTCGGCCGATCTGTTCGACGCCGCGCAGCAGGTCGGCGAGCCGGCCGCGGGGCACGCAGACGTCGTCGACCATCTCAGCGCCGAGCGCCTCGTGCGCCGGACCGACCAGCCGACGGGCCTCGACGAGCAGCTCACCCTCGGCTGGGTCGTCTGCCACGAGCACCTCGATGGCTCCACGCCGGGCGCAGACCCAGGCGAACTGTTCCAGGTCGCTGCTGGCCTGGCCGTTGTCGTCCGACTGGACGAGCAGCAGGGCTCGCGTCCCGTGGGGCAGGCCGAGGTCGCGCAGGCGCGACACGACGTCCAGGGTGGGTCCGTCCATCAGTTCCAGCATCGAGGGGCGGGCCCCTGCTGCCATGTAGTCGTTGACGGCCTCGCACGCAGCTGTGACGTCACTGAAGCACGCGGCAGCGGTATGGGGAGTGGCCGCTTGCGGGCGTAGTGCGAGCGTCACCTCGGTGATCACACCCAGCGTGCCTTCTGACCCGACGAACAGGTGGGTGAGGTCGTACCCTGCCACGCCCTTGGCGGTCGCCTGTCCGGTGCGCAGCACTGACCCGTCGGCTAGCACGACCTCGAGGGCGCGTACGAAGTCACCGGTCACGCCGTACTTCACGCAGCACAGGCCGCCGGCGTTGGTGGCGACGTTGCCGCCGATGGTGGAGGTTTCCCAGGATGCCGGGTCCGGCGGGTAGAACAGCCCGTGACCGGCGACTGCCCTGGCCAGTTCCGCGTTGACCACGCCTGGCTGCACGACGGCGATCTGCTCACCGACGTCGATTCGCAGGATCTGGTCCATCCGCATCAGGCTGAGCAGGACGCATCCGTCGACGGCGTTGGCCCCGCCCGAGAGCCCGGTTCGCGCTCCCTGGGGCACGACCGGCACCCCGTGGCGGGCGGCGATCTGCAAGGCGACGGACACCTGGGAGGTCGACCGCGGCCGGACCAGCACCGATGCGGTTCCGGCAGGGCAGAACCTGGCCTGGTCGGCGGCGTGGGAGCCAAGGATGTCGGGGTCGGTGACCACGACGTCCGCACCCAATGCAGCGACCAGCTCGCGGACGACGTCGGGTGGGATCGACGTCACCGTCACACCCGGTGGTAGATGACGGTGGGTCGGTCGGCGCGAAGGGCTTGTGCCGCAAGGGATCCGAGCTGCCCGGCGGTGGAGGCCTGGACACCGTGGGCGCCGATGGCCCGGGCGAGGGCGGGGATGTCAGGGCGGTACAGATCCACCGCCTGCGGGGCGATCCCCCGGTCCAGCATCTGCTCACGGATCTCGCCGTAGCCGCCGTTGTCCACGATGATGACCGGCAGGGCCAGGCGCAGTTCGGTGGCGGTGATGAGCTCCTGGATACTGAACATCGCGGCCCCGTCACCGACCAAGGCGATGACTGCGCGGTCAGGGTCTGCCACCTTGGCGCCGATGGCCGCGGGCAGGCCGTATCCGAGGGTGGCGTAGCCGGTCGGGTACAGCAGCCGGTTGGCCGACGTGAAGGGCCAGTAGTGCACGGTGCCGTAGTAGGTCACCTGTGAGCTGTCCCCGGCGACGACCGTGTCGGGTGGCAGGGCCGCGGCCAGGGATCGTTGGATGTCGACCCACGGGCCGGCGTCGGCGGCGGACTCGGTTGCCATGGCGTTGCGGTGGCCCGCGGCTCGTTCGGGCGACCACTGACCGATTGCCTTACCGTTCAACGCTTCCAGCACTTCGCTGAGCACCCGGGTCGCGTCGCCGATGATCGGCAGGTCGGCGCGGACGTTCTTGTGCATCTGGGCAGGGTCGAGGTCGATGCGAATGACGGTTCGTTCGCCGGGACGTCCCGGGGTGATCACGCCGCCCCACAGGTCGGAGTCACCCACTTCGCTGCCGACGATGATCAGGACGTCGGCGTCGTTGGCTGCTTGGTGGGCTGCGGCCAGGCGGGCTCCGGCTCCGAGTGCTGCCGGGTGCGTCTCGTCCAGAATGCCTTTGCCGTTGACCGTTGTCAGGACTGGGATCGCGAGCTCGGCGAGTGCGCGGATCTGGGCGCTGGCGCCGCGTGCACCACCACCGACAAGGACCAGCGGGCGCTGGGCTGCGGCGATCGCGGCCGCGACGGCCTGGACGGCGGACGGGTCTGAGCGGGCCGGGCGGGCGAATGACGCAGGCGGGCACGGTCGCCGCACCCAGTCACCCTCAAGGACGTCGACGGGCACCTCGAGGTGGACCGGCCTTGGGCGGCTCGTGGCGAGATGTTCGAAGATGTCGGCGATGACGTCAGGGATTTCGTCGGCGCTCTCGACCCGGACGCTGCGACCGCAGACTGCATCCAGGGCGCTCTGCTGGTTCTTCACCTCGTGCAGCCAGCCGTAGTCGGCACCGACCTTGCCGCGGGGCACGCCCGGTGAGATCGCGACCGTGGGGACCGAGTCGGCGTAGGAGGTGGCCAGGGCGGTGATCGCATTGGTGATCCCTGGACCGGAGGTGGTGATGAGCACCCCGGGCCGGCCGCTGACCCGGGCATACCCGTCGGCGGCGTAGCCCGCCCCCTGCTCGTGGCGGGTGACCACGTGCCGGATCCCGGACTGCGGCAGGTACCGGTACAGCTCGAGATTGTGTGTTCCGGGAATCCCGAAGACATCGCGAACCCCTTGTGCCACAAGCGCTTCGATGACGGCAGCGCCGCCGGTGACCTGCTCAGCCACCTGAGGGGTCCTGGCGCGGGGCCATGGCGCTGATCAGTTCGTAAGCCGCGTGCGAGGCTGCGATGCCAGTCACCTCGGCGTGGTCGTAGGCCGGGGCCACCTCCACGATGTCGGCGCCGACGAGGTTCAGGTCGGCGAACCCGCGTAGGAGGCTGAGGAGTTCCCGGCTGGTTAGGCCGCCGGCCTCGGGGGTTCCGGTGCCTGGGGCGAACGCCGGGTCGAGCACGTCAATGTCCACCGAGACGTAGGTGGGCCGGTCGCCGACGCGGGCTCGGATCCGTTCGGCGGCGCCGCGCCAGCCCATGTCGTCCATGTCGTGGCAGGCGATGACCTGGAAGCCGAGGACCTGGTCGTCGGTGAGGTCCTCGCGGGTGTAGAGCGGGCCGCGGATGCCGACGTGGATGCTGGCCGTCTTGTCGATCAGTCCTTCTTCGCTGGCCCGACGGAAGGGGGTGCCGTGCGTCAGCGGCGCCCCGAAGTAGGTGTCCCACGTGTCGAGGTGGGCGTCGAAGTGGACGACCGCGACGGGTCCATGCATCTCGTGCATGACCCGCAGCAGGGGCAGTGCGATGGTGTGGTCGCCGCCGATGGTCAGCAGTTTGGCGCCGGTGTGGGCAATGGCCCGGGCACCCTCCTCGATCTGGCGCACCGCCTCCGTGATGTCGAAGGGGTTGCAGGCAATGTCCCCGGCATCGGCAACTTGTTGCACCCCAAAGGGTTCGACGTCTTGGACGGGGTTGTAGGGGCGCAGGAGCTTGGATGACGCACGGATGTGGGCGGGCCCGAAGCGGGCGCCGGGTCGGTAGCTGACCCCGGAGTCGAACGGCACGCCGACCACGGCGATGTCGGCGCGCTCGACCTCGTCGAGGCGGGGCAGGCGAGCGAACGTGGCGGGGCCGCCGTAGCGAGGTACGACGGTCGCATCGACGGGTCCGCGGGCAGTGTTGGCAGTCATCAGTTCAGAGCACCTTTGAGAGGAAGCTTTTGGTCCGGGCGTGTTGTGGGTTGGTGAGCACGTCTGCGGGAGTACCCTGTTCGACGATGACGCCGCCGTCCATGAAGACGACTCGGTCGCAGACCTCGCGGGCGAAGCCGATCTCGTGGGTGACCACGATCATGGTCATACCGTCGGCGGCGAGGGTTTTGATGACGTCGAGCACTTCGCCGACGAGTTCGGGGTCCAGCGCCGAGGTGGGTTCGTCGAAAAGCATGAGTCGTGGTTCCATCGCCAGTGCGCGCGCGATGGCGACCCGCTGCTGCTGGCCACCGGAGAGGTGGGCGGGGTAGGCCGCGGTTTTGTCGGCCAGCCCGACCCGGGCCAGCAGTTCGAGTGCGTGGGCCTTGGCCGCGTCCCGGTTCTGGCGTTTGACGTAGATCGGGGCTTCCATGACGTTCTGCACGGCGGTCAGGTGCGGGAACAGGTTGAAGCTCTGGAAGACCATGCCCACGTCGCGACGCGCGGCGGCGACCTCGGCAGGGCGCAGCTCGTGCTTCTTGCCACCTTGTCGGCGGTAGCCCACGAGGGAGCCGTTGACGCTGATCTCACCGGCGTCGATGCTCTCGAGGTGGTTGATGCAGCGCAGGAACGTGCTCTTGCCCGAACCGGATGGCCCGAGCAGAGACACGACCTGTCCGGGGTCCACGGTCAGGTCAATGCCTTTGAGAACCTCGTTGTCCCCGAAGGCCTTTCGCACCGCGCGAGCCTGGACCATGGGCAGGTCGGGCCCGGTCGGGTGGTCGACCGGGGGGGATGCGGCAAGGGACCGGGGCATCAGCGACCTCCGATGGCGAAGCGGGTGCGACGGCGAGTGGCTCCGAGAACACCCCGGCTGGTACGTCGCTCGATGCGGCTCTGGATGAAGGTGAGGATGGTGGTCAGGACGAGGTACCAGATGCTGGCCACGATGAGCAGCGGAATCTGCTGGAAGTTGCGTCCGTAGATCAGCTGGGCGGTCGTGGTCAGTTCCGGTAGACCGATCACCAGGGCCAAAGAGGTGAGCTTGAGCATCGAGATGACCTCGTTGGCCGTCGGCGGCACGATGAGGCGCGCGGCCTGGGGCAGGACGACGCGTCGGTACGCCAGCCACGGGCTCATGCTGAGCGCCTGGGCGGCCTCCGTTTGCCCCTTGTCGACCGAACCGATTCCGGCGCGCACGATCTCGGCCATGTAGGCGGCCTCGTTGAGCCCGAGTCCGAGGATGGCGGCGGCGAATTGTGTGATGAGCGTGTTGGTCGAGATGCTGAAGAACTCCGGACCGAACGGTATGCCGAGGCTGATCTGGGGAAGGACGGTTCCCAGGAAGAACCAGAACAACAGCTGCACCAGGATGGGGGTGCCCCGGAACACTGCGACGTAGCCGGTGGCGACGCCGCGCAGCATTGGGTTGTCCGAGAGGCGCATCATGGCCAGCACCGTGCCGAGGACTACCCCGACCAGCATCGCTGCGGCGGTCAGCTCCAGGGTGACCAGCAGGCCCTGGAGGATCGAGCGCTCGAACAGGTACCCGACCACCAGGTCGAGTCGAAGCTTGGGCGAGGTCGCCAGGAAGTTGACGAACATGGCGGCCAGGACGAGCAGCACCGCCCCGGCGACCCACCGCCCGCGGTGGCGGAGCCGGACGATTGGCTCCTCGGCGTGCCCTGACTCGGTGGGCAGAACAGTCTGAGCCGTCATGCGGTCACTGACCGGTGTTGATCGGCGCGTCCTTGAGCCCCTGGTCCTGGAGGTTCCACTTGACCAGCAGCGCGTCATACGTGCCGGAAGAGATGACCGCCTTCAGCGCGGCCTGCACAGCGTCGCGCAACTTCGGGTCGTTCTTTGGGACCGGGATTCCGACGGGCAGCGTCCCGAACGGCTTCGCGTCGACCTCGAACGCGTCGGGTGCGGTCTTGACGTTGTAGGCCAAGGTCAGGTCCAACGCTACGACCGCATCGGCGCGTCCGGACTGCAGTGCTTGGACGGCGCTGCTCTGGTCCGGGAAGGGCAGCTTGTTAACGGCTGCCTTGCCAGCCTTGGTGCAGGCCGCGGTGATGTCGTCAACCGACAAGTCGCCCGTCGAGCTCTTCTCAACGGCGACGGTCTTGCCGCAGAGGTCCATCTTGTCCTTCAGCGCCTTGGGGTTGCCCTTGGCGACCATGAACGTGACGCCAGAGTTCAGGTAGTCGATGAAGTCCACCGTGCCCTGACGGCTTTTCTTGTCGATCATGCTCGTCAGCGACAGGTCGTAGCGGCCGGCGTTGAGGCCGCCGATGATGCCGTCGAAGTTGGTGTTCTGGAAGTCGAACTTGACACCGAGCACCTGGCCCAGGGCCGCGCCGAGGTCGGCGTCAAAGCCCAGGACTGTTTTGTTGTTCGTGTCGAAGAACTCCATGGGCGGGAAACTCACGCCCGAGGCGACCCGTACGGTGCCGGAGGACTTGATGGCGTCAGGAAGCATCGCGGCGGCGGCGGCGTCTTTGGTCAGCGTCACAGCCGAGGATGCTCCGCCAGCGGCGGTGGTAACAGCGGTGGCCGAGGGGGTGGCATCAGGAGCGGCGCACCCCGACGTGACGACAGCGGTCGACAACGCGCCGACGAGAACCAGGTGACGAATTCGCATGATGATCTCCAGATCGAGTTGCATGTGAGACAACATAGGTTGCGTGACAGAGCATCAAGGTTCCATGATGAGGTGTCAAGGGTTGCGTCAGAATTGGTCAACCCGCGGACAATAGACGATGAGGAGCACGCCATGCGGCCACTGCCGGTCTCCCCCACGAACAACGAGATCCACATCGGCGCCAAGCTCCGGGCCGCGCGCAAGGCCAACGGGTTCACCCTTGACCAGCTAGCTGCGTCTTGCGGCCTTACCAAGGGCTTCTTGAGCCGGGTCGAGCGTGACGAGACGTCGTTGAGTGTGGCATCGCTGATCACCTTGTGTGAGGTGATGAGCCTGCAGGTCGGGTCCCTGTTCACCGTCCCGGATGTCGCATTGGTCCGGCGCGACAGCGCACCGGCGATCAACCTCGGTGGGACCGGCGTCAGCGAACAGCTGATGACTCCCCGCGGACAGGCCCGGCTCCAGGTCGTGCACTCGATGGCAGAGCCCGGTGCGACCGGGGGCGAGCAGCTCTACACGATCAACTGCGAGCTCGAGGTTCTCTACGTCCTTAAGGGTGCAGTGGATCTGGTGTTCGCCAACAGTCGCCAGCGACTGACCGCTGGCGACGCGCTGACTTTTCCGGGGGGCGAGCCGCATACGTGGGTGAACGCCAGCCAGTCCCGCGCGGCCGAGCTCGTATGGATACTGGCTCCAGCTCCGTGGAGCGGGAGCGCCTGACCGCAGGAGATCACGCGGGGGTGGCACCGCGTTCTTCTGGGGCATCCTGTGCACTGACTGCGGGGCGTACCAATTCCACCTCGACGAAGTCAAGGACGTCCACGCCATCGTTGCGGACGTTGTGCTGGGCGCCAGCCTGCCGGTAGTAAGAAACGCCGGGGACCAGGTCCGACGTGGCTTTGGCTCCGTCCGCATTGGTGATGTGCATGCGGCCGACGGTGAGGGGCACCACCACGTAGTCGTACTCATGCGTGTGCTCCCCCGTGTGATCACCCGCGGCAAGGGTCCATCGGGTGACNNGGTCACGTCGGCGCCAGCGTCGAAGATGTGTCGCTCGCCAACCTACGTTGGCTTCACGCAGATCGGCGAGGTCGCGACGGATTAGTTGTCGCCCAAGTCATCAGTCAGCTAGCCGAGGGCTCCGAAGGTGCAAGCCCGGCTCTGCCCGGCTCGTTCCTCCCGGGGGCGAGAGCCACGCTAGGTCTTCCGTCGTCGCGGCGGTGGCTTTCTCGACAAAGTGGCATAGGGCGTTGACGGCACGGAGCTGCTCTGGGGTGTGCACCTCTGCGTCGAGCAGCTCTGGGCTGGCCACGATGGCGGTCAGCGCTTTGGCTCGCGAGACCGCGACGTTGAGCCGATGGAGGTCGTAGAGAAACCCGACCCCGCGCGGAGCGTCGAGCGCGCTGGAGCTGGC
>PKWT01000455.1 GCA_003132125.1 Micrococcales bacterium
AGGACTGTGTCCCCAGCCGAATGACCGTACGTGTCGTTTACCGTCTTGAAATGATCCAGGTCGAGCGAGCAAAGGCCGAGCCATGCTCCTTGCTCCCGAGCCTTCGCGACGGCGAACGCGAGGTCGAGATTGATCCTGTACCGACTCCGAACGCCGGTCAGCCCGTCAGCGACGGTCATGGTCTCGAGCTGTTCGAGTATCTGCACTACGGACGAGACAGTGGGTTGCTCCCCGGCTTGGCGTTCAATGTCGAGCGCTCGCATAGCCGGTTTCTCGACCTTCACGAGCGTCCTGCGTTCGCCGACGAGGTATCCGAAGCCGAAGGCCATCGCGATAACGAGAAGACTCCCGAGGTCGGACTAACGAGATTCGGCTCCGGTTTGAAGGGATCATTGATCGCCACGTTCGCCTCGGGTTCATCCCCAGCCGGCCCCGCCGCCCTTCCGTGACGACGCCCGCGCCTCGGCTTCGCCGCTGTCAAGATAGGCTCGGTACGGGTCGGCCGGCAGGCCGCGTGCGGTGCGCAACTCGGCGAGCAGGGGCCGGACGTCCGTTGCGAACGCGTCCGCGAGCAGGCGGTTCGCCTCCAGGACGTCGCCGGTCGCCTGCGCCGCGAGGAGCGCCTCGCGATCCACGAGGAGCGCCTTCGCCATCACCTCCTGGAGGTTCAAGACCGAGCGAATCAAGGCCGGCACCTTCGGCTCGATGTTGTGGCACTGGTCGAGCATGTAGACGACCTCGCTCGCGCAGCGCTGGGCGACCGGGTCGGCATCGTCGCGCATGGCGTTGACCAGCTCGTGCGCGATCCGGAACAGCTGGTACGGGTCGATGCTTCCGACCATCAAGTCGTCGTCGCCGTACTTCTTGTCGTTGAGGTCGAACCCGCCGAGGCGCCCCTCCGCTAGGAGAATCGCCACGATCTGCTCGATGTTGACGCCCATCGCGTGGTGGCCGATATCCACGCAGACCGTGGCCTGTTCCCCGACCAGCCGGCAGACGGAGAGCCCCTGGCCCCAATCCTGGACGTCGGTCGAGTAGAGGCCGGGCTCGTACAACTTGTACTCGAGGAACATCCGGACACCCGCCGGGAGGTGCGGGTATATCTCTCGGAGCGCGTCGACGAGACGGAGGCGGCGCCAACGCAGATCGTCCTGACCGGGATAGTTGGTCCCGTCTCCGAGCCAGACCTTGACCACCTTCGACCCGGTCGCGGCCGCGATCTCGCAGCACTCAATGATGGCCCGCACCGCCTTGGCCCGCACCGCGGCCGATGGGTGGCACAGCGAGCCGAGTTTATAGTCCTCGTCCTGGAATGTGTTGCTGTTGATGCCGCCGATGCGCAGGCCGCGTTCCGCCGCATAGGCCATGAAAGCCGGCCAATCGTCCACCCGGTCCCAGGGGATGTGCAGGGCGACCAAGCCCGTGACCCCGGTGTACCGGTTGACCGTTGCCGCGTCGTCGACCTTCTCGAACGCCGTGCGCGGCACGCCCGGCTGGGGGAAGACCCGGAAGCGGGTACCGGTGTTGACGAAGCCCCACGACGGCAGTTCAATGGCAAGGCCCGACATGGCCCAGCCTACCCGTTCGATGGCGGGGGCCGTGGCGGGGCGGGCGATAGACTCGTTCAGATTCACGGGTGATCTCCTTCTCGGCCGGCGGTCCCGGCCAATAGGCGACTCCGTCAGGACGTGGCGGAGGCCGGTCCATAGGAGGGCGGGCGGCGGTCCGCTTGGCCGCCGGCAGGCTCGGTCAGGGTTGAATCCGCACGTACTCGATCCCGAGCAGCTCCGCGAGGATGCGGATCTCGTCGGCACAATGCCCAACGCCCATCGACCAGTGATGCGTGGACCCCGACATGCTCCAGGCGTCGCACCAGTCCGCAGGGTCGCAGCCGAAGTCGACACGGGACGTGGTGTTGCCGATCTTGAAGTGGGGACCGGGCACTACGGTGCCCTCGGACGCAATGAACCGGAGCTTCCCGTTCGCGAGCTCGCCGATGGAGAACTGCGTAACCGGGCCTTCCCGCATGCCAACCTCGACCGAGACGCCTCCGCCGGCCTTGCCGTGGTAGACGTCCAGGCTCCGAAGCAGGGGCTTGCGGGCCGTGATGGCCATGTCTACCGCGTCGTTGTGGCCGATCTCCGTCACGCCGCGGTCGAAGTCGAGGGCCTGCCCTTCGGTCAGCGTGCCGCCCATCCCGAACTGGTCTGTGACGTACATCGCGATCGCGGCGCGGAGTTCAAACTCGGTGACCGCGGGGATTCCACGAGAACAGAGCAGGGTCGCGCCGATCGCGAAACCGGCGCCCAAGCGCTGGTGGATCTCGTTGTCGTGACCGAAATGGAAATAGGCCAGGGTGTCAAGGTCGTAGTCCGCGACCAGCCGGTTCAGGGCCGCGGCAACGCGTGACTGGAACCTGATATTCTCGCGATCGGCCTTCGGATCGATCTCGAAGCACTGCTCGACGATGTCGAGGATCTCCTGGGTCTCCTGGTCCGTGACCTTCTCGTACCTGATCCGTAGGTCGTCGAACTCGAGGATCTCGACGTGGCCACCGAAGGACGCCGATGTCGCGGTTATGTTGCTCGCGGCGGCGAACATCCCCGGGTACAGGTGGCCCATCATCCCGAAGCGCGCGCGCCGAAGGGCAGCGGCGACGCCAGCCGCACGGACCCATTTCTCGATCTTCGCCCAGGCGCGTTCATCCTCAAGATAACCTGAGATGCTGCGCACCGGAAGTCCGAGGCGCTGGAGGCCGACGCAGATCTCGGGCAGGCCTGCGAACCCCGCGTACGCGAGGAAGTCGCCGGTGTCGAAGTTGTCGTGGTCCATCGACCGCCCGGGCTGCAGGCAGACTAGGAGAACGGGGGCACCGCCGTACTTGAAGATCGGAAGAACCTGCCCGTCTGTCATGTACGTCGAGACGAACAGGACGATCAGGTCGCAGTTGCTGCGCCTGAGCTCGTCCGCAGCGGCTCCACCCTGCACCGCATCGGAGACGAACCCAGCGTCCACGACATCGGCGCCGAGGGAGGCAAGACGCGCGCTGATCCGCGACGCCGACTTCTTGAGGGTTGGCAGGAGGTCAGGAAACTGGGACCAGTAGGTCCCCAGCCCACCGGCCACGAGCCCGATCCGGGCTCTGACAGTGGGAACACGCTCGAGCGGGGCGGGCGGCGAGACGAGTTCTATCGGGTTCATGGATTCTCTCCCTTGAAGTCCTCAACTGGGCCGACACGGAAAGGAACTACGCGTCCGGCCATCCGACGTGATGCTCAAGGCTTCACCTCGATGAACGGGATGCCCATCAGATCCGCTGCCGCGCGATAGTCCGCGGCACGGTGTCCGACGCTGAGTGCCCAGTGATGAGCGACGCCGGAGGAGCTCCAGGCGTCGGCCCAAACACCGGGGTCACAGCCGAAGTCGACGCGGGAGGTGGTGTTGCCGATCTCCAGTAAGGGGCCATCAACTACCTCGCCTTCTGACGCTATGAACGTGAAGGAGCCGTCGCGCTCCTGGCCCACGCCGAAGGTGGTAACGGGCCCGTGAGTGACGTCGAACTCGACGCTGACGCCCCAGCCACGCTTGCCGTGGAAGATGCCCAGGCCGCGTAGGAGCGGGACTTTGGAGCTGATCGCGAGGTGCGCCGGACCGTCATGGCCCATCTCGACCACACCGTCGCGGAAGTTCAGCGCCTGGAACTCGGTGAACGAGCCTCCGGCGCCGATTCGGTCCGCGATGAGCATGGCCAGGTTGGTCCGGATTTCGTACTCGCCTGCCATCGGGATGCCCCGCGCCGTCAGCAGAGATGCGCCGAGGATCATGCCCGCACCGAGTCGCTCGTGCAGCTCGCCGTTGAGGCCCCGGTGATAGTAGGCGACGCTATCGAGCTTGAAGTCCTCGACGAGTCGGTCCAAGCCAACCGACACTCGAACCGCCCAGTCGAGATCGTCCGCATTGACGGACTCGTCAAGCGTGAAGATCGCCTTCACCAGCGCCATCCGCGACGCAGCCTCGGCATCGGTGACCTGCTCTACGCGGACCCTCAAGTCATCGAACTCGAGCACCTCGACGTGGCCGCCCAGCTGCGACGACACCAGAGTCATGTCGGTCGAAACGTCCAGCATGCCCGCGTAGAGGTGGCCCATCAGGCCATGGCGCGCGTGTCGGAGGACGGCGCGGACCTTCGCCGCGTTGATCCAGCGCGTGATTCGCTCCCACGCCGCTTCATCGTTGAGGTAACCCGAGACGGACCGGAACGGGATGCCGCTCCGGCGGAACACGTTCGCGACCTCCGGCAACGGGCATTGGCCGCAGTAAGCCAGCCACTTGCCCGTGTCGAACGTCGCGTGGTCCATCGCCTCGCTCGGCTGCAAGTCGATCACCAGGACGGGGGCGTGCGCGCGCTGGGCGATCGGCAGGACCATGTTCGACGTGAGGTAGGTCGTCAAGAAGATGATGACCATGTCACAGTCGGCCACACGGAGCTTTTCCGCCGCGGCGGCCCCGTCGATCGGATCGGAGATGAAGCCGACATCGACGACCTCGCAGTCCATCGACTTGAGGCGATCTGAGACGAAGCGCGCGGATGAACCCAACTGCTCGAGCAGACCGGGGAACTGCGGCCAGTAGGCGCCAAGACCCCCAGCGACGAGGCCGATCCGCGCTGGGCGGTGCTGCTTACGCTCCAGGAGTAGGGCAGTCGACGTCGCCCGCTGCCTCGAGATGGTCATGACGGCTCTCCTTCCTCTTTGCCTCATCCGTGAGCAGCTGGCCCCCTGCAGGTAGCCCGATCTGATCGGAATACTCACTCGCCTGAGACAACAAGCCATGTGCACAGCCGAAGACCGCCCGTTTGAGGCGAAGCTTGCGGCGTGACACTCACTGGTGTGGGTTACGCACTGAGTATAGTACAGCGCGCCCTAGACAGGTCAATAGGTCGGGCTAGGTTGAGTGGCCAGATTTGGTGGCCGCGACGGTGGCAATGACCGAGGTTCGGATTCGAGTAGCGATCCGGCTGGCTCTTTCTTTCGCATGCCGGCAGTGAGCCGCGGCCACTGTCGATGAATGCCCTCTCGCGCATGCTGACCCACCGTTACTGCGCCGGTGGCGGGAGCCTGGATTGCTTCAGTTCACACCGCATCCGCCATGCGACGGCGACCCTGTTGGTCAACAACGGGATGCCCCGAGAGGAAGAGTCCCGCAATCTTGACCACTCCTCCACGGTGCCGACCCGACGGTATTCTCACCAGACCCCCCGAGGCGCACGGCAAGCGCTCTAGCGCGAGCCAGTCTCGTGACGAGCTGACTCTCTCCGATCGCGGTGCGCGCCGCAAGGGCGCCCGTCGGCGGGAATAACCGGCACTCGGCCGCCACGAGCCCGAGCTGCGCAATGTGCTCCCGGTAGAGGCGCGTGAATCCTCCCAGCGGCCACGCTTCGGCATGCCGACACACCCTGTGCGGGCGATCGACGCATACATAGGGCCGAGGCCACGTTCTGTCTCAGCGCGCGGTCGGAGGCCAGCCGTCCGGGGCGAAGGTCGCCGTCAGACCTTCACTTTAGAGGAGACGGCCGATTCCCATTCAACGGTGACGGCGATGGGTTCGGTGATCACGGCGCGGCCTATGCCGTCAAGGAATAGGCCGCGCGAAGCTCGTCGTCAGTCGCGGCCATGATGAAGGCCTCTCGGGCGAAGAAGGTCGACGCCGTCTGGCTGACGAGGGCGTCCAGGGCGACGGGATCCGGGTCCTCGTACATGGCGGAGTATGGGTCGCTGCCGGCGCCGAGCGGCTCGGGCGTGCAATAGCCGCGTCCTTCGTAGTTGATCGCGTACAGGGCCATCAAGACAATGTCCAAGTCAAGTAGTCCGCCTCCCAGGGCTCGCCGATTCGTGTCCGCCATATGTAGGTTCAGGAGCACGTCTCCGGCTCCGAGGATCGCGGTTCCAATGTGCTCCTCGCCGGCGAGCATGTGGTACAGGTCGCCGTTGATGTGGGCCACTCCGGGATGGTCGATTGCCGCGATGAGCCGGCGCGCATCCGCGAAGGTGTGACACAGGCTTGTCTCGTCCGGACGGATTGGCTCGATTGCGCCTTTGACGCCGACGTTCGAGAAGTGTTCGGCGACGATTCTGATCGCTTCAACTGCCCGCCCGAACTCGTTACCGTCGTAGGCCTTCGGGCGGCCGACGGCGCCGGGCACGACGAGAAGGTACGTTCCGCCGACCTCGCGGCAGAAGTCCGCCTGCCGGCGGAAGTAGTCGATGGCCCGCTGGCGAACGTGGGGCAGGTTGCTCGCGAACTCTGATTCAGCGCTCGCCATCCCGCACACGCCCGAGACGGCCATTCCGTTCGCGTCGAGGACCGTGCGCACATCGCTGGTCCGGTAGCCGAGGTCCGCGCCGTAGCGATTCCCGTGGAGCTCGATATAGCGAAGGCCATTGCGCGCCAGGCGCTCGGCGGTCACGGCAAGGGGCTCGGTACCAAACCCCCAGTTGCTCCATGAGAGTCGGAGACCTGGCGTTCCGGGCGCTCGGTCACGCCTGGCCAAGATGAAGTGCTCAACGACTCTGGCATCGCGTTGCCGAAACGCCTGAGGGACGAACCCCGAGGAGCGGGCCGCCGCAGAGCGGTGGCTGATTGTGTCGGTGGTCGAAATCATGCCGCGCCTCCTGTCGTCGACATCCCGGCGCTAATGCCGGGGCCGAAGTAGACCCTAGGTCCGCTACCCGGGTCGCAGGAGTGAGTATAACTTAGTAGGGACATGGGCGTGCGGCACTCCATATAGCGGCACTCCAAAGGATGGGGCCGAGGGCGACTGGAAGACCGCAGCGATGGGCGGTCTGCACCCGCTCAATCTCCCGGTCGCCGCCGAAGCGCGGTTGACCGCGGGCGATCCCCACTACACAGGCCTCAGCCAGGCCCTCGAACGAGCGCACTTGGTCGATTTCGCCAAGATCGTAGGTATTGAGTTGGTAACGATCGATGAGGAGACAACCGCCGCCGGTTTCAGGCACGAGCTGTGTTGGAACCAGGCATACCAGGGCATCGCCGGCGGCGCTTAACCACTGACCGATGCAAGGGAAGCGTGGGTGGTTCCAAGGCAAGGCATCGGCCGCCGCGCCTGGGCCCACCCAGTGGCGTGGACCGAGTACGTGTGCACGATCCCACCGATGTTCGATCGCTCTCGAGCACGTCTCAGCCATCGCGCCTCATACTCTCGCCTTGGTACCGGATGCTCAGCCGATCGATGTCGCCCCTCGCGACCGGCACTTCTTACGCGAACATGGGTCAGGCGCCTACTAACGGCCACCGGCGGTGACGCCAGATCGAGCCGGTTGGCCCCTTCGGCGGCGGCCAGACCGGGCATGTATGCCCTCGGGCCCTTACGGACGATGGGTATCGCCCTGACGTCGCGCACGCCACCGGTTCGAGGCACCCGCGCTATTCGAGATCGCCGACGACGAGTTGGAGCTAGGGATCGGCATCCACGGCGAGCCGGGGCGGCAGCGGACCAAGCTCGTGCCCACCAACGAGAATGGACCGCTTATGGACCGGCATCACGACGTCGGTGATGCGCGCGTTGTAGGCGCACGCGTCATGGATCGCGACGTCGAGCGCGGCGCCGGGATCCATTAGGAAGTGGTCCCGAGCTCTTGGAGCGCACGCACGTGAGACGTGCCGAGATCGGCCTGGAGCCTCGCCTAGCCGATTGAATGGGTGCAGGTCCAAGCGTTGTCCGTCATCACCCGCTCGACGTTTACGCCATGGTCGCCAAAGAAGTCGATCGCCTCCTCGAAGAAAGGACGTCGCACTTGCGGCTACCTCGTCAGGCCTAACAGCGACGTAGGCGACCCGACTGGTGTCGTCGATCGCGACGTGGAGGTAGTCGTGCCGGACCGAGAGGTCACTGGCGCCTTGTGACCGAGCCTCCGGTGCCCGCCTTGGGGTTGGGACCTGGCCAAGGCGCTTCAGGTCGACGTGGATGAGCTCGCCAGGTCATTCCCGCACATGGCGCACGGGGGCGCGGGTGAGACGGTCGGCACTACGCGAGGCGGCTCAGATCGTGGCGCCTGAGGACACCCCGTACACAGTCGAGCGCGAGTGCCCAAGAACTGGGCCCAGGCAGTGGGGTCAAACGCGGTCGTCGACGCGCCCGGATGATCTGGCGGACCTCGTGCCCAGAAAGCGCCCGAGGTCTCCACAACGGTCGAGCTGACAGGATCTGCTCGACCAGGAGCTGTCCGCTGAACGGCGTCAACTTAGCCCGACGATGGAGCACCCTTCGGTGTGGAGCTTCGACAACTCCGGGCCGAGCACGAGGGCTCTCGTTCGTCAGCGATCTGAGTGGGAACGACAACTGGTGCCAAGGTCGGCGTTCAGCCAATCGGCTCGGGGCCGGCTCAGGACGCCGGTTGAATTCACTTCTTCTCTCCATCTTTCGTCAGGACATGCGCAGCGTCAGGATCGGTGGACGCTCTGGGGCCGCCGCGTTGGAGCGACAGCCACGAGGGCAATCGTCGGTCGGTCTTCAGTATGACGTCGAGCGCGACCACGATGACCAGCAGGCCGCCCAGGATGATCTGCTGCCAGAATGAGTTGATGCCATTCTGGTTGAGAGCGACGCCGATCACCACGACGATCGCAGCGCCCGCGGTCGTGCCAGGGACCGTCCCAATGCCTCCCGCCAGGCTGACGCCACCGAGCACCGCGGCTACGATGACCTGGAATTCGAATCCCTGCCCGATAGTCGGCTGCCCAGATGTGAGCTTGGAGGCGGAAACTATCCCGGCCAAGCCTGTCGCCGCGCCGGCAAGGATGAACAGCAGGATGCGTAACCGGCCTACCCGGATTCCGGCGAGCCGGGCGCCTTCCCTGTTGCTGCCAAGAGCGATGGTGTACTTGCCGAGCAAGGTGAGCCGCTCCAGAAAGACGAACACGACGACCACGGCGAACATAACGATGATCGAGTACTGGACGCCGTGGAAGTCCCCGATGCCCAGGGTTGAGAAATTGGGATCGGTGACGATGACGGAGGAGCCGTTGGAGATCAGGTTCGCGATCCCAGTCGCGACATACGCGGTGCCCAGAGTCGCGATCACTGCGTTGATACCGAGTCCCACAACCAGGAGCCCGTTCAGAAGGCCGATGACGGCGCCGGTCACGATGCCGAGCGCCAGAGCGAGCGGGAGAGGTAGACCGCTCGCGGAGAGATATGCCGCCATCACACCGCTGAGAGCGAGGGAGCCGCTGACCGACAAGTCGAGCGATCCGCCGACCATGACGAGCGTTACCGCGGCTCCAGAGATGACCACAGGCACCAACTGTACCAAGATGTTGCGCAGGTTACCGCTGCTCCCGAACCCTGACGTCGTGGCAGCGAAGAACATGTACAGCAGGGCCAAGATTCCGTAGGTTCCCCACGTTCGTAGTAGTCGTGTGGCGCTCACGAAGTCTCCGTTAGTTGTGTTGTCGGCGGAGAGCCGACGATTGATAGGCGGATCAGCTCCTCGACTACCCCGTCCGCGGTGTTGACTGTTTGCACGATGCGCCGCCGGTGCATGATCACGACACGGTCGGCGAGCCGCATGAGTTCCGAAAGTTCCGAAGAGCAGACGATGACGCTCGTCCCCGCCTGAGTCGTTTGGTGGATCAACCGGTATATATCTTCCTTGGCCGCGACGTCCACCCCGACGGTCGGGTCGTCCATAAGCAAGATCCGGGCGTCCGAAATCAGCCACCGGCCGATCACGACCTTTTGCTGATTGCCACCGCTCAGGGTCGTGATCGGTGCTGAAACGCCTGGCACCTTGATGCCGAGCCGGTCGACCGCATCCCGAGCGATGTTGCGCTCCCGAACAGAACTGTAGATNNCCGCCGCGGGTGAGCTTCCTGGCCGCGGTCAACGTGATGTTGCCCGCCACCGACGCATCGCCGATCAATGCCTCGCGAATTCGGTCCTCCGGCACCAAACCGATACCCGCCCGCACGGCGGCCGCGGGAGAATGTAACGTCACTGTCTTGCCGCCCAGGGAGAGCTCGCCGTGCGTGATTCGGTCGAGCCCGTAAATTGCGTGTAGCAACTCGGTACGGCCTGCCCCCATCAACCCGTACACACCGAGAACCTCGCCTCGGTGCAGCGTCAGGTCGATGCCGGACAGCCCAGCGGTGGTACTTACGTCCTCCAGCCTCAGAACCACGTCCTCGGAGGCCGCTCGGACGACCGGTTCGTGCCGTTGGTGGTTTCCCACCATCATATCGAGTAGGTCGTCCTGGGTGGCCCGATCGGTATCGATCGATCCAGCATTGCGGCCGTCACGCAGCACCGTCGAGCAGTCGGTGACGGCCAGTACTTCTTCGAGCTTATGTGAGACATACAGCACCGCAACGTTGCGGTTGCGCAGAACTCTTATCACCTCGAAGATGCGCTCTACCTCAGCCCCTCCGAGGGATGCCGTGGGTTCGTCCATTATCACGAGGCGGGAATCCAAAGAAACCGCCCGCGCGATCTCGACAAGTTCACGCTCAGCCACACTGAGCGTCCCAGCTGGCCGCCTCAGATCGAGGTCGATGCCCAGCTGATCGAGTGCGTTTCTGGCGGCCGCGGCAGCCCGCCGCTTTCGGTACAGGCCGAAGGTGGTGGACTCGCGCCCCAAAGAAAGGTACTCCCCGACCGTCAGATCCTCGACCACATTTAGCTGCTGGAACATCGTCGCGATACCGGCACGCTGTGAATCGTGCAATGACCGGTGGTCGACCACCTCACCATCGATCAAGATATCGCCGGCATCCTGTTTGTAGATGCCGGCGATCACTTTCACAAGAGTCGACTTACCAGCACCGTTGGCTCCGAGCAAGGCGTGAACCTCACCCGGACGGAGCGTGAGTGAAGCGTTGCTCAGTGCAAAGGCACCACCGAAATGCTTGGTGATGCCTCGAGCCTCAAGCAGCGGCACTCCGGCGGCCAAGCTGGTCATCATCGACCTCTTCTCGAGCGTGACGATCAGGGACAGACAACGGTGGTCCCGTACTGGTCCTGCAGAATGGTGTTCACTCCTGCGCAATCCGTCGGCAACAAGACGTCCGTTAGGTGAAGCGAAGTGTCGTTGCCACTGATCTTCTTGTTGATCACCTGGATCAGATAATCGAGCAGCGCCTTGGTATTGTTTTTGGGGGTGAGCGCCAAAGTCGACATCAGCGGGGAACTGGGATCGATGAGTTCCTTGACTTCAGCCGCCGTGCCATCCGTAGAGGTTAGGTACACCGAGACCGGCTTCTTATCGACGGCCTTACCCTTGCCGACCGCACGTAGCGCAGCAAGCCCACCGAGGGTGCTCTCACCGTTGCACCCGGTGAGGATGTTGAAGTCCTTTCCGCTCTGAATTACGTCGGCCGCGACGTTCTGCGAAACCAACCGGGTCCCTCCGCCGTTGGGACGTGCGACGACCACGGCCGCCGGGTCAGCCTGCTTAGCTCCCGAGATGAACCCATCCATTCGGGTCGCGCAGTTGGTGTTGTTGGGGATGTCCAGGACGACGAGCTTGGCGTTGGTGTGGAAGTTATCGTTGACCCACTTGGCCGCAGCCATGCCCGCTTGAGCCTCCTGAGTTCCCTCGGCGAGGTCGGCAAATGGGACCGTCACACCGGGCACTGGACCAATCGCCCATGTCACCAAGGGAATATTGGCGGCCTGAATTTGCTTGACGAGCGCAGCACCCGCTGCCAGCTCTTCCGGCTGCAGGATGATGCCGTTCACGTTTGCCGCAATCATATCCTGCACGCACTTCGACTGGCCACTAACGGAGTTATTCGAGTTACAGGTCTTAACGTTGACCCCGATCGACTTTCCGTAGGCTTCCATCTGAGTTCCGTGGGCAACCTGGTAACCGTCGACGCCGTAGAGGATGGAGCCGATGGTGAGCGTTGTAGCGATCGAGGCCGCCGGCGCGGTCGAGGCCGCCGGCGCGGTTAAGGCCGCCGGCGCGGTTGAGGC
>PKWT01000128.1 GCA_003132125.1 Micrococcales bacterium
CAGTCCGCGCTTTTGCGTGTCGCTCAAGGCAGCCACGCCTTCGTAGTGACGAGAGTCACTTTCGAAGAGCGTGGAGCCTTCGAATACACAACCAGCATTCTGAGAGGGGATCGATACCAACTTTCCGTCGTCCTTCAGAACTCCAAATAGAAATATGAAAGGCAAGAAATGAAAACGCGCCCTGCATACACTGAAGGCCTGCTCTCCATTCTGGAGAGGTTTGCCGATAGTCAGAACGAGGTACTCGACCAGGTCGCCAACAAGTGTGCTGACACTCTGGGCAACAAGGGTCTGGTTCACCTGTTCGGCAGTGGTCACTCGGTGATTCCAACCCTCGAGGCTTTTCCTCGCTATGGAAGTTTTGTGGGACTTTCCCCGCTGAACGATCCCCGCCTCATGTGGCACAACGTGCTTGGGCCTGGTGGCGTGCGCGAATTGCTGTGGCTCGAGCGCACCGAGGGTTACATCGACAAGTTCCTCGACCATGAGCCTCTCTATGCAGGCGACGTCATCGTCATTTACTCGCACAGTGGCAAGAATGCGGCGGGCATCGACGCGGCGATCTACGCGAAGGAGCGGGGGCTCACCGTCGTCGCAGTCACGGCCACGGCCAGCCTGTCAAGCCCAGGATCACACTCGTCCGGCAAGCGACTGCCCGAGGTAGCCGAGTACGTGATCGACACCTGCGTTCCCGTCGAGGACGCGATTGTCTCGGTCGACGGGTGGGATCGTCCGCTCGGTGGCGCCTCCACTGTTGTCGCCTCAATCGTGAGCCACGAGATTATCACCCGCACCGGTGCAGTCCTGGCCGAACGCGGAATCGTGCTGCCCACCTTCGTCTCGCCGACAGTGGCCGGCGCTTCCGTCTCGTCCAACGACGAGGTGTTTGCCGAGCACGAGCGCTACCTGCATGCCGCCCGGGGCCGCAGACTGCAGTCGCTGCACGGATGACGATCGGCTCCCGGTCGGGCGCCGAGGTCGGGCTCGATGCCCGACCGCGGCGCTTGGGTGTCGGTCAGTGGTTCGACGGGCTTCGACTACATCGCGGCGACATCGAACTCACCGGTGACCTCATAACCGCAGTGGGCCTGCCGGCGGGGGGCGACGGTATCGCCTGTCCTGGGTATATCGACCTCCAGATCAACGGCTTTCGTGGCACAGATGCCCTGACCACTGACGTACACGGCGTCGCGACGATCGCCAGCCAACTGCCTGCCACAGGCGTAGTGGCCTTCGCCCTTACGCTCATCACCGCGGAAGTCCATGACATCGACCGCAGCCTTGCGCACATCACCGACGTGCGCGCGGCGCAGCGCGCCGAGCACCTTCGCACTGGCGCCCGGCTGCTCGGGGCGCACCTCGAGGGACCGTTCCTCTCTCGAGCGTTCCCTGGCGCTCACCCTGTTGAGCTCCTGCGGGATGCCGACGCTGGTTTGGTCAATCACTGGATCAGCACGGGCGCGCTCGTCATGGTGACCATGGCGCCCGAGATCTCAGGCGGCCTTGATGCTGTGGATGCATTCAGCTCGAACGGCATAGTCGTCAGCCTTGGCCACTGCGACGCAACCGGACTTCAGGCGAACGCCGCATTTGATCGGGGAGCTCGGGCACTCACACACGGCTTCAATGCCCACAGGCTTCTGTCAGCACGAGATCCCGGCCCTCTCGGTATCGCGTTGACTCGCGCTGACATCGTGACGACTGTTATCGCCGATGGCGTCCACCTGGACTCCGCCAACCTTCTGCTGTTGCAGCGCGCTGCCCCGGGACGAATTGCGCTCGTTACCGATGGAATTGTTGCTTCGGGGTTAGGGGATGGCGTCTTCCAATACGGCCCGCTGACGGTGACGGTCGCTGAGGGTCGAGCAACGTTGCCCTCCGGGCGCCTTGCCGGGAGCGTGGCGACAATGGACTCGTCCGTGCGTCTGGCCGCGGCGTGCTGGGGAGTCGAGGCCGCCCTCGCTGCAGCGACGAGCGTGCCTGCGGATTTACTTGGGCTTCCAGATCTCGGACGCCTCGGCGTTGGTGAGACTGGGGACCTGGTCATTCTCAACGACCAGCTTGATGTTCGCCGAACTTTGTGCGCAGGGCAGACGCTCTATGAGGTAGCTGACGCATGACGGCTATCCGGTGGATGCGCCCGGCCGGGGGTCGCTGCGTGCGGCCGTGCCGTCCAGGCCGGCTGGGAGTAGTTCTCCGTCAACGCCGTGAGACAGGCCAACACGAGAGCGGACCGCGGCATTTAGCCGCGTTCAGCGGAGTTCGGGTAGCGCGTAAGTGCTGCTGCCCGGCTAGGCACCAACCGAATCATGAGGACAGGAGACCCTGTGCTTGAGTCACTCACCGATCCGCTCGTGTGCCCACGCATGGTTCGGATGGCACCGTGACCTCCTCGGTCGACGGCATGCTCAAAGCGCTGCGCGCCGCGGTGGCGGATCCGACACAGGTCAGGACCCGAGCTCTGGATCTTCACGCAAACGCCCACGATGCCTCACACTTCCTCCTGATCCCGCAGGCGGTGGTGGTCGCCGGCAACGCCGACGAGGTGGGCCGGCTGCTGCGCGCAAGCGCAGTTCAGGGGGTTCCGCTGACCTTTCGCTCCGGCGGCACCAGTCTCAGCGGCCAGGCCCTCACGGACGGGGTTCTGGTGGACGTCCGCCGCAACTTCAAGGACATCGAGGTCCTCGATGGCGGCGCCCGTGTCCGGGTCCAGCCCGGCGTCACCGTGCGGGCGCTGAACGCCCGGCTTGCCCCCTACGGCCGCAAGTTCGGCCCGGATCCGGCCAGTGAGGGTGCCTGCACCATCGGCGGCGTCGTGGCCAACAACTCGTCGGGTATGGCCTGCGGCACCGTCAGCAACACGTACCAGACGCTGGAGTCCCTGACCGTGGTGCTGCCCAGCGGCACGGTGGTCGACACCGGCGCTGCCGATGCCGACGATCGCCTGCGCACCCTCGAGCCGGAGCTCCACGAGGGCCTGCTTCGGCTGTCCCGCCGGGTGCGTGACAATCCCGCCTCGGTGGCCACCATCGAGCACCAGTTCTCGATGAAGAACACCATGGGCTACGGAATCAACTCGCTGCTGGACTTCGAGCAACCGGCGGAGATCCTGGCCCACCTCATCGTGGGCAGTGAGGGGACCCTCGGCTTCGTGGCCGACGCGGTCTTCCGGACCATCCCGCTGCTCACCCACGTGACAACGGGGCTGCTGGTCTTCGCGGACCTCGAGGCGGCCAACACTGCACTTCCCGCACTCGTGGAGACCGGGGCGGCCACCCTCGAGCTGATGGACGCACTGTCGCTGAAGGTGGGCCAGGCACTCCCGGGCACACCACCGGTGATCCTTGATCTCTCGGTGCGCGACCACGCGGCGCTCCTGGTCGAGTACCACGCGGACAGCGCGCAGCGGCTGGCCGAGCTGGCCCATGTCGGCGCCGGCCTGGTGAGCCGCCTGCCACTGAGCGCACCTGCGGCCTTCAGCGGCGACGCCGCCGCCCGCGCCCAGCTGTGGCACCTGCGCAAGGGGCTGTATGCCGCCGTGGCTGGGGCCCGCAAGCAGGGCACCACCGCGTTGCTGGAGGACGTCGTCGTTCCGGTGCCCGTGCTCGGACGCACCTGTATCGAGCTCATCAAGCTCTTCGACAAGTACGGCTACCGCAACAGCGTCATCTTCGGCCACGCCAAGGACGGCAACATCCACTTCATGCTCACCGACGGCTTCGCCGCCAAGGAAGAGCTGGACCGGTACAGCGCATTCACCGAGGACATGGTGGATGTGGTCCTGGGCGAGGGTGGCTCCCTGAAGGCAGAACATGGAACAGGTCGCGTGATGGCCCCCTACGTTCGCCGTCAGTACGGCGACGAGCTCTATGACGTCATGCGCCAAGTCAAGAAGCTCTTTGATCCCCGGGGCATGCTCAATCCCAGCGTCCTCATGGACGACGACCCTGTGGCGCACCTGCGCCACATCAAGACCGCTCCGCCGGTGGCCGAGGAGGTGGACCGGTGCGTCTCGTGCGGGTACTGCGAACCCGTCTGCCCGAGCCGGAACCTCACCCTGACCCCACGGCAGCGGATCGTCACGCTGCGGGCCATCGAGCAGGCCAGGCTCGACGGTGACCACGCGCTCGCCGCGGAGCTCGAGAAGGACTGGGAGTACGGCTCGATCGACACGTGCGCCGTCGACGGGCTGTGCCAGACAGCCTGTCCGGTCAACATCAACACCGCAACGCTGGTCAAGCGGTTCCGCCGCAGCAACGCCGGCCCTGCCATCAACGGGGTCTGGGGCACTGCGGCGAAGCACTGGAGCACCGTCACCCGCGGTGCGGGTCTCGCGCTGACCGTGGTCCGAAAGGTCCCCATCGGCGTCGTGCTCGCACCGGACAAGCTCGCGCGGACCGTGCTCGGGAACGACACCATGCCCCTGTACTCGCCTGAGCTCCCCGGCGGCGGCAGCGCCCGCAAGCGCCCCGCGCCGACCACCGAGCCGCAGGCCGTCTACTTCCCCGCGTGCGTCGGTACGATGTTCGGCCCCGCAGTCGACTCCGCCCCCGGCATCCAGAAGAGCTTCGAGCTGCTCTGTCAGCGCGCCGGCATCACCCTGCTGGTGCCGCCGGGCATCGACAAGCTCTGCTGCGGGACGCCATGGTCGTCCAAGGGCTTGGTCGCCGGTCAGGCCACCATGAACCGCAAGACGCTGGCGGCGCTGCGCGTCGCCACCCGCGACGGCGAACTACCCATTGTCTGTGACGCATCGTCCTGCACGGAGGGGCTGCGGCACACCATCGAGACCGACCCGAGCGAGAAACCGATGACGGTGGTCGACTCGGTCGAGTTCGCGCTCAGGCACATCCTGCCGAAACTGCCCGACCATGCCAGGCTCGCGTCCCTGGCCCTGCATCCCACCTGCTCGTCCACCCGGTTGGGCATCAACGCCAGCCTGACGGAGGTTGCCGGTGCGGTGGCCGAACGCGTGCTGATTCCCGAGAACACGGGCTGCTGCGCCTTTGCCGGCGACCGCGGGATGCTGCACCCCGAGCTCACCGCATCCGCGACGCAGGCCGAGGCGGCCGACGTGTCGGCCATGGGGGCCACCGCACACGCCTCCTGCAACCGAACGTGCGAGCTGGGCATGACCCGGGCGACTGGCGAGCCCTACCGCCATGTGCTCGAGCTGCTAGAGGAACTGACCCGCCCGAACCGGTCATGAACACCGCACTGCTCACAACCCGGTGAACTTCATGACGAGTCCACGTGTAGCCGAAGCACCGAGGCGGCGTACGCAACGCTCGCTCCTCGGCAGACATCCGGTCGTTTCTGTGTCGACCGGCCACCGTCGCGATAGCGGAATGGCAACTGGTGATCAGNNGGCTGCCCGCGGCCGCCGCACTGATGGTCTTCGCAAGCGAATCTCCAACTTCGAGGCAATGCGCGCTATTGCTGGCATCCGCGCGTTCATTTGGGTTGAAGAGAGCATGCGAAGATCTCGGTTGGTTAGGGATCAGGTCGAGTTGCTCGCGGCGCCGGGGAGGGAACAGCCGTTGTTCAGGGTCTACATTCCCGAGGGCGTCGGCGCCTTCGTTGCCCGTGTATGCCTTCCACTGGAGAAGCACACCGCGATCA
>PKWT01000059.1 GCA_003132125.1 Micrococcales bacterium
CGTCCTGCCTTTCAGTCGTTCCAGGGTCAGCTGTCTTGGACTACCGCCAGCGTCAGCTGACGACCACGTTGCCCTGCATCCAGTCCTTGGTCGCCATGGAGCCGCCCATGCCCTTGGGGTCGCCGCCACAGGGGGTGAAGCAACGCCAGGTGTAGCTACCGGCCTTGTCCTTGGCGACGGTGAAGGTGAACACGGTGGTCGAGAATCCGCCGTCGGGGGCCTTCGAGAGCGGAACGTTGATCCCGAGCTCCGGGATGCTGAAGGTGTGCGCGATGTTCTCGTTGGACACGGTGGTCGTGGCAGCGCCGTCAAGGGTCATGGTCCCGCCAGCGACGGCGTTGTACGGCGAACCGGCCGGCAGTGCGGTCGGGGCGTCGTCGTACTCCTTGATCGTGAGCACGACGGTGTCGCCCGCGGCGAACGTGACGTCGCTGGGGGCCATTGCCGGCCAGTGCTCCTTGCTGGTGAAGGTGCCGGTTGGGCCCTTGTCGGCGTCGATCTTGCCGATCATGTCGATGTTGACCGTCTTCGCGACCGGTGCGGCCGTGGTCGCCGCCGGCGCGGCAGTGGCGCCCGCGCTGGATCCGCCACAGGCCGACGCGCTGACCGCAACGGTTGCCACGATGAGCCCGACGCCGATCATCTGCAGAGGCTTGCGACGCGACGCTGCGGTCACGATCCTGGAATTGATGTTCTTCACGGATTTCACACTTTCTGCCTTGGGTCAGCCGGACTTCACCCGGCCGGGAGCGGATCCAGCGCTGAGCGCAGGTGCTCCGATAGAAGTGTTGCCAGGTCCGCAGGCGTGCGGAACCGCGATCTTCCCCATGACGACGGACCGTTCTACGCACTGCCAGTGGGTAGTTTCCCTGCTGTCCGGGGCNNGGCGCACTCCGACGTGGAGGTCGTTGGCGAGGCGGACAGCGGCGAGGTTGCCCTTGCCCTGGTCAACCACCTTCGCCCGGACGTGGTGCTGATGGACATCCGGCTTCCGGGGATGAACGGCGTCGAGGTCACCCGTCAGGTCATCCAGGACCACCCCGATGTGCGGGTGCTGATGGTCAGTGCGTATGACGAGGACGAGTACGTCCGCGGTGCGCTGGAGGCAGGGGCTGCGGGGTACCTGAGCAAGACGGCCCCCGGCAAGGAGCTTGTCCAAGCGGTGCGGTCCGTGGCCGGCGGGCCGAGCGTGCTCCAGTCCGGTCTCACGGCTCGGCTGCTGATCGCGTCACGTCAGCCCGAGCGGGGCGTTTCCGCCGACCTGAGTGAACGTGAGCTCGAGGTCCCTAGACTTCTCGCGGAGGGCCTGCGCAACCGAGAGCTTGGGGAAAAGATGGGCATCAGCACGCGCACGGTGGATCGGCACTGCGACAACATCTACGCCAAGCTCGGGGTGAGCTCACGCACCGAAGCGGTCGTGCGCGTCATCGCGACCAAGCTGTTGACCGTCAGCGATGAGCACTGATTCACGGCCCCGCGTTCGTGGGTCTTTGATCGTCGCGGCGGGGAGTTGGCTGGGCTTGCCGCTGCGCTCCCGCCAGTTCTGGATCGTCCAGACAGGCGTTGTGCTGGTGGCGTTCCTGGACGAGATCGTGCTTGACCTCCTGCGGGTCAAACCGCCGTTCGAGATGCCGCGGTCGACGATCACGGCGCTGCTGCTCATCCCAGTCATCTACGCGGCACTGAACTTCGGTGTTCGTGGTGCCGTCGGCACCGCGTTGTGGGCGACCGCCCTGATGTTCCCCGACTGGCTCTTCATCGCCGGGGTGACCACGGTGAACGCCTGGGTCGAGATCGGGAACCTGACGATCCTCAACTCCGTCGCGTTCATCGTGGGTCAGCGGGTTGAGCGCGAGGGGCAGGCGCGGTTGCGGGCGGAGGAGGCGCTGCGGGCCAGTGAGGTCGCCGAGGCGCGCTACCGCGCCCTGTTCGACGAGCAGCATGCCCCGGTGCTGGTCACCGACGAGGCGGGCGTGGTCGCCGAGGCCAACGCCGCCGCCGTGTCTCTGCTCGGGGCTGGTGTGCACGGACGCCTCCTGTCGGACCTGGTCGACACGTCGGTGAAGGCGATCCTGGACGGAGCAGTTCCGCGGCTGTCCGTAGGGGAGCGCGTGTTTGCGCCAACGGGTCGCACCCTCGATGTCGGCTCGGGCGAACGACTGGTCCAGATCGTGCTCGTCGACGTGACCGAGGAAGAACGCCGCCTGAGCGAGCAAGGGGCCTACGCCGCCCACCTGCTCACCGTGCAGGAGGACGAGCGGCGCCGGCTGGCCCAGGACCTGCATGACGACCCGGTGCAGACCCTGACCTATCACGTGCGCATGCTCGAGCAGCTCAGCGACGACCCGAACCTGGCACCGGATCAGGCTGAGCGGGTCCGTCGCGGAGGTGAGCTGGCCACGGGCGTTGTCAACGTCCTGCGCACGGTGATCCACGGACTGCGGCCGCCGGTGCTCGACGACTTCGGGGTGGCCGCCGCCCTTCGGCAGCTGGTCGCCGAGGTCCGCGCCCGACACGGGATCTCGGTACGGCTGCAGGTCAGCGGGGAGCAGGTGCGGCTGTCCGCGCAGAGCGAGCTCGCCGTGTACCGCGTGGCCCAGGAGGCGCTGAGCAATGTCGTGCATCACGCGCAGGCCACGACCGCCTGGGTCGATCTCGAGTTCGGCGAGGAGGTCGTGCTCACCATCACCGACGACGGCTGCGGCGTCCCCGCCGCCAGCATCTCGTCCGCGAGCTCCGGCGGCCATCTGGGGCTGATCGGTATGCGTGAGCGGGTCAACCTGGTCGGGGGGAGTCTCGAGATACACGAGCGCATGCCGCACGGAACGCTGGTGCGGGCGACACTGCCGGCCGCGCTGCCTGAGCCACAGCATGCTGCCGATGCGTTAGCGACCTAGCGGGGCGCCATACGGGCCTTGAGCATGTCGCGCTTGTCCTCGAAGCGAAGCGCCTGCTTCTCCAACGACTCCATGAGCTCGGCCAGCTCTGTACGCGCGGCCTCGCCCTGGGCGGACAGGCCCTCCAGCTCGAAGACCCTCCAGAATCGCAGCACCGGCGCGACGACCTCGTCCTTGTGCGAGCGCAGGTCGTAGATGCCCGCGACGGCCATCTCGACCGCCTTGCGCTGGAAGCCCGGGAGGTTTGCGCCCGGCATCTGGAAGTTCTTGACGACGTCGAGAATGGCGATCATGGCCTGGTCGGGCGAGATCTTCAGGGCGGCGTCCATCAGGTTGCGGTAGAAGATCATGTGCAGGTTCTCGTCCGCGGCGATCCGGGTGAGCAGGTTCTCGCACATCGGGTCGTCGGTGAACGTGCCGGTATTGCGATGGGAGACACGCGTCGCGAGCTCCTGGAAGGACACGTAGGCCAGGGAGCTCATCAGCTCGCCGGAGTGTGCCGACTCGTATCCCTGGGACATGTGCGTCATCCGGAACCGTTCCAGCGCAACGGGATCAACCAGACGCTTGACCAACATGTAGTCGCGCATCGCGATGGCGTGCCGGCCCTCCTCAGCAGTCCAGCGGTGCACCCACTCGCCCCAGGCGTCGTCGCGCCCGAAGATCAGGGCGATCTCGTGGTGGTAGCTCGGGAGGTTGTCCTCAGTGAGCAGGTTGACGATCAGCGCCGAGCGCGCGACGTCTGATACTCCGGAGTCCTGTTCGGTCCACTCGTCACCGCCCATCAGGCCGTCGAAGTTGCGGCCCTCGCTCCACGGCACGTACTCGTGGGGGAACCACTCCTTGGCGACCTTCTCGTGTCGGTTGAGCTCCCCGATCACGACCTGGTCCAGCTCGCGGAGCAGCTCGGTCTGGGTCAACGTCGCGGGCATGTGGGGTCCTTTCGCCGGAACAACAACCTACGGTTCCGTAGGTTACGACAACGTAAGTTAATTAGGCTACGACACCATGGGCTAATTCGCGAGCGTCGTCCGGGGCAGCGAGTGAAGACGTCGCGCGGATGGTGGGG
>PKWT01000051.1 GCA_003132125.1 Micrococcales bacterium
ATACCGTCCAGCGATGGCGGGACGGCGGTGTAGCTGCTGCTGAGGTTGAAGCCAGTCGCCGCGGTGGGCGCGTTTGTGGTGCCCACCGCGGCATCGTGGCCTTGATCAGGCCCGGCTCACCCTTGCTCACCCCGGGGCGGCATGCCAGAAACACCCTGAGCCAGTCACTGAGAACACAAGTCACCGAGAAGACAAGAGAAGGCGAACCGATGAGCGTGACCTCCCACCGCAGCCCCGTCAACCCCAATGACCTGGCGAACCTGGACTCACTATTGACCAAGGACGAGATCGCGGTCCGCTCGTTCGTGCGCTAGCTCTGCGCCCGGCGCATCGACCCGTATGTCGCCGAGTGGTTCGAAGCCGGTGAGATCCCCGACATCCATGGCCTGGCAAGAGAGCTCGGCTCGCTCGGCCTGTTGGGGATGCACCTTCAGGGCTACGGCTGTGCGGGGATGAGCGCGACCGACTACGGCCTGGCCTGCCTCGAGCTGGAGGCCTCCGACTCCGGAGTGCGCTCGCTGGTCTCCGTGCAGGGCTCGCTGGCCATGTTCGCCATCTGGCGCTGGGGCAGCGAAGAGCAGAAGCAGGAGTGGCTGCCGCGCATGGCCACCGGCGAGGCCATCGGCTGCTTCGGACTGACCGAGGCCGACCACGGCTCGGACCCCGGCAGCATGCGCACCACCGCCAAGCGCGACGGCGGCGATTGGGTGCTCAACGGCAGCAAGATGTGGATCACCAACGGCTCCGTGGCCCAGGTGGCTGTGGTCTGGGCGCAGACCGACGAGGGCATTCGGGGCTTTGTGGTGCCGACCAACTCCCCGGGCTTCTCGGCATCGGCGATCAAGCACAAGCTCTCGCTTCGCGCCTCGGTGACGAGCGAGCTGGTCATGGACCACGTGCGCCTGCCTGCAGACGCGGTGCTTCCCCAGGTCCGCGGGCTGAAGGGCCCGCTGTCCTGCCTGAACGAGGCCCGCTTCGGCATCGTCTGGGGCGCCATGGGCGCCGCTCGCTCCTCGTTCGAGACCGCGATGCGGTACTCCCAGGAGCGGGTGCAGTTCGGCAAGCCGATCGCCGGCTTCCAGCTCACCCAGAAGAAGCTGGCCGACATGTACCTCGAGCTGAGCAAGGGCATCCTGCTGGCAATCCACCTCGGCCGCATGAAGGACGCAGGCACCCTGCGCCCGGAGCAGGTCAGCCTGGGTAAGCTCAACAACGTGCGTGAGGCGCTGGAGATCTGCCGTACCGCCCGCACCATCCTGGGCGCCAACGGCATCTCGCTGGAGTACCCGGTCATCCGCCACGCCAACAACCTCGAGTCGGTCCTCACCTACGAGGGCACTGTCGAGATGCACACGTTGGTGGTCGGTCTGGCCCTCACCGGCGTGGACGCGTTCCGCTGAGCGGGGAATGTGGGCGCGCTTGCGAGCGTGCCAATCCACGCTGTTGTGTTGTTACTCGCGTGGACTCGCCAAGGTCGCAGCCGAGGACCAAGTCCGCGCGTTCGAGAGTCTACTACCCGTCAATCTCGCCGCCTTGGCGTCGCAGCAGGCTGCACGCATCAAGGGCAAGGCGGACATGTAGACCGACCTGGTCGGGCGGTGCGGCTCATCGACGTGCTCTTTTCGTCTCCTTCTTCTTCACCCCCTCTACTTCGGTGCCTGTCGCGCCCCTCAAAGACGGCTGCGTCGCGAGGCGCGGCCTACAGAGGCGTAGTCGGACCAAGATGCCGCGATAACTACGTTCACCGCCTGCCGAGCGGAGCCAACGCGAGGGGCGCCGAATCGGCGTTCCGGGCGGCATAGACCCTCCCACAAGCCAGCGTCGAAGACCGGAAAGGCCCATTGGTTTCTGTCGGACCCAACCGCCTCGTCACGCCACTGCTGTCAAGCGCGATGGTGTTGGTTTCCATAGCGATTGCATACCCCCACCCCCGCCATACCCGCAGGTCAGCGCTCGGACCAGTCCGGCCAGCACCATGGTCCGGACCCAAACCTCCCCACGCATTCCCCACAGACCTCGAACCCGCGCAAGTCGGTCCGCGCGTTTGTGCAGGTCACAGGCCTGCGACCCCAGAACCTGATGACCGCCAAAACGGGGCCGTTTTGAATACCCCCACCGGGTACACGAGAACGCCCCCGTCCGGCGTTTCCGCAGGTCAGGGGCCCTCTGAGCACGTGNNCGCGATGGATTTACAGACCATGGGCGACAACGCGCTGACCAGCGAAAACGTCCCTTCCATCGACAACTTACGTGCGCATTCCCCACAAACGGCCGGTGATAGTCGGCCACAACCGGACACCCCGATAGGACTTGAGGAGTCTTGGAGGAACGCAAATAGCTGTGCCCGCTGTCGATCCCCTGGCTGCGCCGTCCCGTATAAGGACCCCAAACGGTGAACCTCTCGGATGGAGCCGCCCATGTCGGTGCAGCTGCCCTCGTTGGCAACCTGAAGGAGGCTCCGAGGAATCCGGCAAGATAGTGAGACAAGTTCACCGACACGTCGCTAAGACACGCATCACAGGCCCGCCCAGCGGCTGGTCGAGCCCTGGCCCATCGAGTGGCAGCCGACGGAGGCGTCAAGGAAGGCGTCAAGTACTCGGCCGACAACGGAGGCCAGCAACAACGTCACGCTCAGGCGTTAGCGGACCGGGGCTGCGCAACGTCGGCGCCGTCGTAGGAGCCACCGCCGGCGTGTCGTTGGGCTGACCGGAACGTCCGGCACGGTGCCCCATGTCGGTGCCGTGGGCGCTTGTTCGAGCCGCTTGTGCAGCCGGGCACGGATCTC
>PKWT01000463.1 GCA_003132125.1 Micrococcales bacterium
TGGCGAAGACCTGGCCGCATGGGCCAGGCGAGGCAGCGCCGACATGCTGGAAACGCTCACCGGCGCGAGTCCGGCACAGCCGTGCGCGACGTGGTCGGCGACAGACAGGACCGTTGGCTTCTGGATCCGGCGGATGGCGCACGAGACCGCCGTCCACCGAGTCGACGCCGCTCAAGCGGTTGGCGAGCGCTGGAGGGTCGATCCGGAGCTGGCTGCGGACGGCGTGGCAGAGGCGCTCGAGCTGTGGCTCGGCACTCGACTGGGCACCAAGGTTGGCGGCTCCGGGCGAGCGGTACGGCTAATGGCCAGCGCCGAAACAAGTGGTGCAGTCGTCGACTGGACGGTCCGCCCTTTGAAGACCATCGTCGAGTTCGGGAGAGGCCCAGCAAACGTCGACGTCACTGTCACCGGCACACCAGCGGCTCTCTGGGCCTGGACGTGGGGACGATCCGACGCGGACCACCCCATCGATACCGTCGGCGACCAAGAAGCTGCCGACGAGGTGCGCGGGTTGCTTGGCCGCGCGCAGCAGTAGGAACCGCGCTCAACTGATATGTAGGGCGGTCTTGTCAAGGGGCGAGTTGACTCACCAAAGATGCCCGCGTAACAGGGATCGTTGCCTCACCTAGAAATGCCCGCCTGCGGCGTGGCGGTGAGTACGGACCGTTGGGGTCGGGCCAGCCTCGAACGTGGGACTGACGATGAGCCAGCGCAAGGCAGTGACCAAGGCGACGGCGACGCGGTACCGGTCGGCGTCCAAGAGCGCCGAGGTGGTGATTCTCGACGAGTTGTGTGCCACCACCGGTTGGCATCGCGACCACGCGCGTAAGGCCCTTCCGGAATCGCTCGGGCCGCGCCGGGTGCCGGTGCCTCGCATGGCTCGACCTCCGACCTACGGCGAGGACGTGATGGTGGCGCTGCGCAAGGTGTGGGCGGTGATGGACGCGCCGGCGGGCAAGCGGATGGCGCCGTTTCTGTCGGAGATCGTGGGCCGGCTGCGGGCCTTTGGCGAGCTGGACGTCGAGGACGCGACCGCGGCGAAGTTGTGCGCGATGTCGGCGGCCACGATCGACCGCCGGTTGGCCGGTGAGCGCAAGCGCCTGGAGCTCAGGGGCCGTTCCGGGACCAAGCCCGGGTCCCTGTTGAAGTCACAGATCTCGATCCGCACCTGGGCCGACTGGGATGAGAAGGCGCCGGGGTTCGTAGAGATCGACCTGGTCGGCCACGAGGGCGGTGACCCCCGCGGCGAGTTCGCCCAAACCCTCACTGTCACAGACGTCTTCACCGGTTGGACCGAAACGAAGGCAGTGCGGAACAAGGCTCAGAAGTGGGTCTTCGCAGCCCTGGTCGACTTGCGTTCGGCCTTCCCGTTCCCGGTGCTTGGCATCGACTCGGATTATGCCGATCTCGTTCCGGAAGTGCTTTCGTGGCAAGACATTCACGCTGGCGGAGTCGGCATAATCCGATGACGTCGAGGGCGGCTCTGCTACTGCGCGATCCCGATTGCGCCCAGCGGACGCGCGCAGGTCCGCCCCGCGCCCAGCAGCAAGATCGCGCTGAGATACCAACAGGCGTAGGCATTTGCGTCTTCTCCCGTGTGACGGCCAGCCATCACGATGACCGAAGACCCTCAGTCGATCTCATGCGGCGCGCATCGAAGGGGTCCTGCTGAGGCTACGGATTATGCCGACATCTATAGCCCGAAACCGTTGCCCTGCAAGGAAGTCCGCATCCACGTCGGCATAACTCCGACAACGGCAGCGAGTTCATCAACAACCACCTGCTGGCCTACTGCCAGAAGGAGGGAATCACCTTCACCCGCTCACGGTCGGGCAACAAGAACGACGGCTGCCATGTGGAGCAGAAGAACTGGTCAGTGGTGCGGAACGCGGTCGGCTACCACCGCTACGACACCCCGCCCGAGCTGGAGTTACTCAACCAGATCTACGTGCAACTGCGGCTGCAGACCAGCTTCTTCTCACCCCAACAGCGACTGCTGCAAAAACATCGCCACGGCGCGACGGTGACCAAGAAGTACGCCACCGCGAAGACTCCCTACCAGCGTGTCCTGGCCGACAGACGAGTCCCCGAGACGGTCAAGATCGACCTGGCCGGGCAGTACGAGCAGCTGAACCCGGCTGCGATCCGCCGCGAACTCCTGGCCCTGCAAGACCAACTGCTGGACCTCGTCCGTGCCAAGCACCCACCTGCCCGGCTACCAGTGAAAGCACCAGCTGCTACGCGGGCATCCACTCGTGAGGCAACGAAGACCCGTAGGCGGGCATCTTGACACGAGGCAACATGCAGCAAACAGCCTCCGACCGGTATCTTCGCAGGTCAGAGGCTGTTTGTCTTAGTGCCGGGAGCGGGACTTGAACCCGCACCAAGCGTGCTCAGCCGTAATATCTAGCTGTGTTTTGTGCTCAGCAGTTGGTTGCAACTGGTTGCAGTTGAAAGTTGGTGTGGACGGCGGCCACACCTCCATGGGCTCGAAAATACGCTTGGAGATCGTTTGTTCACGGTGGGCTCAGAGAGGTGAGAACCATTCTCAGAC
>PKWT01000067.1 GCA_003132125.1 Micrococcales bacterium
TCATCTCGCGCCCGTCCGGCATAGTGCCGGTGTCGATGCCAAGGGCGTAGCGCAGCTCGGTCTCTCGCTGCGCCATACCCTCTCGGACCGCCTCTGCCATCTCGCGCAGACCCTCACCAAGGTCGGACAGTCCGCCGGACAGACCCTCTGCCAAACCCGAGGGCGAGTATGCCTGAGCGGTCTTGGCGACCTTGCGGACGACGAGCACGCCGACGGTGGCGCCGAGGGCAACCCAGAACAGGCGACGCATGCGTCAGTCCCTCCTGCGTCGGCCGCGCCGCGTCTTGGGTTTGCCTTTGCCAGCACCGTGTATCGCCGAACGCACGCCGTAGGTGAAGGCGGCCACCTTGACAACAGGAGAGCCCAACGTTGCCGCAAAAAGCGATGTGAGGGCGTTGACGTTCGTCGTCATCGACGAGACGTTGGCGGTGATGGTGTCCAGCCGCACGATCTGCTCATTGGTGGACGCCACGGTGTCGGTCACTTGCGAGAGCAGCGGGACGGTCTGCTCGGAAACACCGCGCACGCCGATCCGGGCCTCGTCCAGAACCTTGCCGGCTTTGCCGATGAGGCTGCCCAGACGCAGGACCAGGAAGGCGAAGGACAGTGCTGCAACCACACCCGCCACGTCACCGATGGACACTGGTGCCACGCTCATCCACTCTCACCTCACGACAGATGGGACTACGACAGATACCGATCACGACCGGAGTCAGAACCCTATCGGGTGACGTCCTGGACGAGGACCTCAGCCACCAAGTCTGTCTTGACCTCCGGGAAGTGGCAGGCGATCGTGTGCGCGTCCGCGAACGGGTCGCCGGTCACGTTCTTCAGCTCCAGGACCGGCTCCTGCGCGGCGCAGATGTCCTGAGCCTTCCAGCAGCGCGTCCGGAAACGGCAACCGCTCGGCGGGTTGATCGGGCTGGGCACGTCGCCGACCAGCCGGATGCGTTCCTTGGGCGGGACGCCACGGACCACGTTGATGTCGGGAGCGGCCGAGAGCAACGCCTGGGTGTAGGGGTGCTGCGGCGCGCCATAGATCTGCGCCTTGTTGCCCTGCTCGACGATCTTGCCCAGATACATCACCGCGACGTCGTCGCAGAAATGGCGAATGACGCCGAGGTCGTGAGCGATGAAGATGAACGAGAGGTCCAGCTCCTTGCGCAGCGTGGTCAGCAGGTTCATCACCTGCGCCTGGATCGACACGTCAAGGGCGGAGACCGGCTCGTCGGCAATGATGAGCTTCGGCTCCACAGCGAGCGCCCGGGCGATCCCGATGCGCTGACGCTGCCCACCGGAGAACTCGGAGGGGTAGCGGTTGATGTGCTCCGGGTTGAGGCCGACGAGCTCGAGAAGCTCTTGGATACGGGCCTTCTCCCTGCCCTTCGCGAGGCCATGGACCTTCAGTGGGGTGCGCAGGATGGCACCCACGGTCTGACGGGGGTTCAACGACGAGTAGGGGTCCTGGAAGATCATCTGGATCTCGCGACGCAGGGGCCGGAGGTCCTTCTCGCGCAGCGAGCTGATCTCCTGGCCCCGGAACAGGATCGATCCGGAGGTGGGCTTGTCCAGGCAGGTGATCAGCCGCGACGTCGTCGACTTACCGCACCCGGACTCCCCCACCAGCCCGAGGGTGTCTCCCTCGCGCAGGATGAAAGAGATGTCATCCACGGCCTTCACGGTGCCGTGGGTCATCCTCAGTCCCTGGACCTCCTTGACCGCGAAGTACTTGACCAGGTTGCGCACCTCGAGCAGCGGGGCACGGGACGAGTCAGACTCGGTCGCCGTCGCAGGGGCGGAGACGGTGTCCTGGGGCACGATGCTCATGACGAGATCTCCTGGTGGTCGATCAGCGCCGCTTCCGGGTTCAAGGTCGCATCCGGACTGGCGAGATGGCACCGGGTCAGGCGCCCTGGACCCACGGAACGTAGCTCCGGCAGCTGGGATATGCAGGCGTCACCGACAAGGTCCTGGAAGTCGCACCTGGGGTGGAACGAGCACCCCGGCGGTAGATGGACAAGGCTGGGAGGTGCGCCCTTGATTGCCCGAAGGGAGTCGGCGTCCTCAGACGCGGACGGCAGGCTCTGCAGAAGTCCCCATGTGTAGGGGTGGTTGGGTCGCGAGAGCACGTCCCTGGTCAGCCCACGCTCAACCGCACGCCCCGCATACATGACCAGGATGTCATCGGAGACCTCTGCAACCACGGCCAGGTCATGGGTGATGAGGATGACGGCGGAGCCGAACTCCTTCTGAAGGTCCCCGATGAGGTCCAGGATCTGCGCCTGAACGGTGACATCGAGCGCCGTGGTCGGCTCGTCGGCAATGAGCAGCAGGGGGTCGTTGACCAGGCCGAGCGCGATCATCGCCCGCTGTCGCATGCCGCCGGAGAACTCGTGGGGGTACTGCTTGGCCCGGCGGTCGGGGTTGGGGATGCCGACCAGGTCCAGCATCTCGACCGCGCGCTTGCGCGCGACCGCCTTCGACACGCGGTGATGGGCCAGATACGCCTCGGCGATCTGGCTACCGACCTTGTAGAAAGGGTGCAGCGAGGACTGCGGGTCCTGAAAGACCATCGCGACCTTGGCGCTGCGCAACCGGCGCAACGTGGCTTCACTCGCCCCGACGATCTCCTCACCGTCGAGCATCACGCTCCCGCTGATGAAGGTGCGCGCGGGATTGTGAAGGCCCAGGACGGTCATGGACGAGACGGACTTCCCGGAGCCTGACTCCCCGACGATGGCCAGCGTGCGGCCCAGTCGGGCCTCGTAGCTGAGGTTCTGCACGGCCTTGACCGGACCCTCGTCACTGGGGAACCTCACCGTCAGATCCTCAACCTTGAGGACGACGTCGCCAGTAGGGGCCTCGATGACCTCAACCGGACGTGGAGCAGCCGCCGCGACAGGTACCACTTCACCGAAGTTCATGCTCATGTCAGCCTCACCCGGGGGTCGACGAACGAGTACGCGATATCGACCACAAGGTTCATCGTGACAACGAGGAAGGCGCTCATAAGGACCGCTCCCATGATGACCGGTAGGTCGTCCTGGAACAGGGACTGGATCGTCAGCCGGCCCACCCCGTCGACCCCAAAGATCTGCTCGGTGATCAGCGTGCCCGACAGAAGGGCCGCCATGTCGAGCCCCAGGATCGTGACGACGGGGCTGATGGCAGCTCGCAGAGCATGCTTGTACACCGCCCTGTTCTCCGAGATCCCCTTGGACCGGGCGGTGCGAACGTAGTCCTGGGCCAGGGTGTCGACCATGGCTGACCGCGTGTAGCGGACGTACCCGGTCGAGGTGTAGAGGCCCAGGACGATGGCCGGCGCGATCAGCCCCACGAGCCAGGGGCCAACACCTGCGGAGATGTTGGCGGAGCGCGGAAAGACCGGGTTCAGCACGGTCAGGTACAGAGCAAACAGCAGCGCGAGGATGTAGTAGGGAATGGCGCCGAAGACCTGGCTGAACCCGACGACGAACCTGTCCAGCTTGGTGCCTCGCCGCCGTGCGGCCAGCACGCCGGTGCTGACCCCGACCGTGAGGAAGACCGACATCGCCATCAGGGCCAGCGTCGCGGTGGTCGGGAAGCGCTCCAGGATCGCCCCTTTGACCTCGCGTTGGCTGCGGAACGAGTACCCGAGACACGGTGCGCTGCAGTCCTTGATAGACCCGGACTGGATGATGTCCCTGCCGACAAAGAGCCCCTTGAAGTACTCAGCGAACTGCTCCTGCACCGGGCGGTCCAGTCTCATGCTGTGCCTGATGTCCTCAAGCTTCTGTTGGGAGCACCGAAGCTCGCCACACATCGACTGCGCAGGATCAGCGGGTCCGGCGAAGAAGAGAAGGAAGGTGGCCACGAGGGCCACAAGCAGAACGCTGATCGCCATAGCGATCCGGCGAGCGATGTAGATGAGCACTTCGCAGTCCAAACTGGGTATGTCGGGGGCTGAGCTGTGGGGCGCAGGCGGGTGGCCTGCGCCCCACAGCGTTGACTCGCCGTGAGCTAACTAACCGACGAACCGATCTACTGGTCGACCCAGATCGCGTCCAGGACCGGCATACCGTGGTTCGCGTCATTGATGACGTTGTGAACCTTGGTGCCGAACAGGAAGTTCGACTTGTCGTTGTACCACGGGAGAACCGGGACGTAGGTCTCCAGGAGCCACTTGTCGAACTTGCCCCATTCGGGGCCCTGCTCGGCGATCGGGAGCGCCTGGATGCGTGCCATCTCGGAGTCGACCTTCGGGTCGGCAAGGTCGCCCCAGTTGCTGCCACCGGCCTTGATCTGCGTCGACGAGACCGTCGGCGGGAAGATCGAGTCGGCTGACGGCCAGTCGAAGCACCAGCCGGCAGGCGACTGGAGCATGTTGTGCGGGCCGTCGATCTTGGCGATCAGGGTGCGGCGGTCCTTGCCCGCCACGCCGATGTCCTTCACCTTGAAGCCAGCTGCCATGAGCTTGGTCTTGCGCACCTGGTTGACCTGCTGAGCGACGTTGCTCGGGTCATCGTCCGTGTAGTACCAGACGAGCTGGAACTCCTTGCCGGGGCCGTAACCTGCCGCCGCCAGCATTGCCTTGGCCTTCACCGGGTCGCCGTTGCCGGTGCCGGTCATGCCCTCGATCTTGAAGTCGAGATGGCCCGGGATCTGCGGCGGCACCAGGGTGCTGGCTGGCGTCTGCGACAGCGGGGTGGCGCCGGCCGCCTTGTTGATGTCGTCGAACGGGAAGGCTATGGCGACCGCCTTGCGGACCGCGAGAGGGATCTTGCGGGTGTCCATGTTGACGGCGATCACACACGACGACGGGCCGGTGACGAACTGGCTCGCCTTCGCGCCGGTGACCTGGTCGATCAGCGAGGCGTCGACCGAGTCCCAGCTCAAGGTGGTGGCGTCAGGGCCGTTGCTGGCCAAGATGCCCTGCTGGACCTTGATCGAGTCCTGTCCGAACTTGAAGACGTAGCCGTCGAGGTACTGGTGACGCGACGGGTCGGTGGCCGGATCCCAGAACGTGTTCTTCTCGAGCACGAGCTCAGAGCCCTGGGTGAAGGACTTGATCTTGTACGGGCCTGTGCCCACGGCATTGTTGCCGTAGTCACGGTTCTTGGTCTCCTTGGCCTTCGGGATAGGCGAGGTCTGGGAGAACGCGGCGAAGTACGGGAGGGTCTCCCAACGCTTCTCGAGGTGGAAGACCACGGTCTTGGCGTCTGGCGCGTCGACGCCGGCGAAGTTCTCGCCCGACTCCCACGGACCCTTGTAGACCTGGTCGCCCTTGGCGTCCTTGGCACCCTTGAGGAAGTCGACCTGGTAGGTAGGGCCGGTGTCCGTGAAGGCGAACGAACGCTTGACGGCGTAGGCGATGTCACCGGCTGTGACCGGCGAACCGTCGCTGTACTTGATGCCGTCCTTGAGGGTGAATGTCCAGGTCAGGCCGTCACCGGACACCCTGCCCAGGTCGGTGGCCAGGTCGGGCACGAGTACTTGATTGCCGTCTCGCGTGACGAATGACGTGAGCGACCGCTGGGTCAGCCGCGTCATGATGATGCCGGAGTCCTGGTAGAACTGGGCGCTGGGGTCCATGTCGGACGGTGCCGTGGCGTAGGAAACCGTCAGGATGCCGCCCTTCTTGGCGCCGGCAACCTCGGGCGCCGGGCCCTTGGCGGTCGGATCCAGCGGAGCAGCGATCGTGCCGCCGCTACCCGTGGTCTTTGTATTGCCGCTCGTCCCCGCGTTGTTGGACGGTGCAGCACACGCTGCGATCAGCCCAATTGACGCGGCAACACCAACGGCGCGGACTATGGTCGCGCGCATATTTGCTCCTTCTCATCTACAGTCCCCGCGACTGGTGGCCGGGAACTTCCTGACAGCAGCGGGGTTCGCTACCGACGTGTGTTGGGGTCGAAGGCATCGCGGATCGCTTCGCCGAGCAGGGTCAGCGCGAGGACGAGCGAGGCGATGGAGAGGACCGGGGGCCAGAGGAAGAGCGGGTACCTGGCGTAGGCGTTCTGCGCGTTCGACACGGTCCGCCCCCAGGACGGAGTTGGCTCGACGAGTCCCGCGCCCAGGTAGGACAACGTCGCCTCATAGGTGATGTAGGCAGGGACTGCGATCGACGCCGACACGATGATCGGCCCGACAAGGTTGGGCAGGATCTCCTTGAACAGAATGTGCCGGGTCTTGACACCGATGACCTTCGCGGCCTGGACGAACTCACGCTCCCGCAGCGAGAACACCTCGCCGCGGATCAGCCGCGCCAGGCCGATCCATCCGAAGAAGACCAGGATGGCGATGAGCACATAGAAGCGAATGCCCGACTTCTGCTCTGCGGTCAGGGTCTCGCCCGCCGGCGTGAACCGCTGCTGAATCACGGGCACCACGGCCAGGACCACAACAAGCAACGGCAGGCTGAGGAGCAGGTCGATGGTCCACCCGATGACCTTGTCGACCTTGCCACCGAGGTATCCGGCGAGCAGGCCCAGCGTGATCCCGACGATCGTCGACAGGGTCGCGGCGGCGAACCCGATGATCAGCGACGGACGTGCGCCATAGGCCCAGACGGCAAAGAGGTCACGTCCGGTACGGGGCTCCACCCCGAACCAGTGAGCGGTGTTGGCCCCGATAATCGGGTAGGTGTCCATCGCCGAGATCAGATCAGAGTGGTAGACGTTGAGCTTCTCCCCCTCGAGCTTGACCAGAAGCGGGGCGAAGACGGCGACCAGGACGAAGAAGACAACAATCCCAAGGGAAGTGATCGCGATCTTGTCGCCCTTGAGCCGGTCCCAGGCGATCTGCGAGGGAGATCGACCATGTTGACGGTCGGAGTCCTTTGCCGGGGCCGTGGGTTCGGTGGGGTCAGCGTCAACCGTCAGGCTCGCAAGATCCGCCGACATTCCTGGCCCCAACGACATGCACCCTCCCAATCAATGGGGACGGGTGTCCGCCCAGACCTCGTGCTCAGGGGGGACGACGAGAGTGCTTGTGACACATACGCTGGATCCCGAGAGCAATCTGACACACCAAATGGGTTCTGACCAGCATTTGGACACCCTTGAGTGACAAATCGTTACCGACCGGTCACTTGCCCCTGATTCGATCCTTGAGCCGAGCCCAACGCGACGACAGGGTCTGCTCGAAACCCCGTTCGGTGGGCCGGTAGTAGTCGGTGTCCAACAGCAGGTCGTCGGGAAGGTACTGCTGGGTAACAACGCCAGCGGGGTCGTCATGTGCGTACTTGTACCCCTCGCCGTGTCCGAGCCGGGTGGCTCCGGCGTATCCGCTCCCCCGCAGGTGCACCGGCACGGGGCCACCCTTGCCGGCCCGGATGTCTGCGATCGCCGCGTTGATGCCGAGATAGCTGGAGTTCGACTTGGGCGCGATCGCGTTGTGCACGACGGCCTGGGCCAGGATGATCCGTGCTTCGGGCATGCCGATCTGCGCGACCGCGTGCATCGCGGCGACAGCGGTCTGTAGGGCCGTTGGGTCGGCCATCCCGACGTCCTCACTGGCCGCGATGACGATCCGCCGGGCGATGAAGCGCGGGTCCTCCCCTGCCTCAAGCATCCGCGCCAGGTAGTGCAACGAGGCATCGACATCACTGCCCCGCATCGACTTGATCAGCGCGCTGGCGACGTCGTAGTGCTGGTCGCCGGCCCGGTCATAGCGGACCGCGGCGTGGGCTACCGCCTGCTCGACCTGGGACAACGAGATCGAGATTGCGTCGTCACTCACGCGTCCGGCCGGTTGTGCGTCCAGGGCAACGCCAGCAGCGGCCTCCAAGGAGGTGAGCACGCGGCGCGCGTCCCCACCGGCCATCCGTATGACGTGTTGTCTCGCCTCAGACTCGAGGCTGAAAACCCCTGCCAATCCACGCTGTTCGACCAATGCGGAGGTGATGACAGCATCAAGCTCGTCATCAGACAGCGGCACGAGCGTGATCAGCATGGACCTCGACAACAGCGGGGCGATGACGCTGAAGGACGGGTTCTCCGTGGTGGCCGCAACCAGGACCACGAGACGGTTCTCCACCCCTGCCAACAATGCGTCCTGCTGCGCTTTGGTGAATCGATGGATCTCGTCAAGAAAGAGGACGGTCTGCCGGTCGTACATGGACTGCTCCCGAGCGGCCGCCTCCATGACGGCCCGAACGTCCTTGACGCCAGCCGTCACAGCCGACAGCTCGACGAACCGACGTCCGGCAGCGTTCGCAACCAGATGTGCCAACGTCGTCTTTCCGGTCCCCGGCGGCCCCCAGATGATCGCCGACAGCGGGCCGGCAGCTCCTGAGTGCCCTTCGATCAACCGCCGCAACGGGCTCCCGGCGCGCAGGACTTCGGACTGTCCCCGGACCTCGTCCAGAGTGCGGGGACGCATCCGGACGGCCAGAGGCGGCATCGAGGACGCGCTGGCATCGGGGTCAGCCGAGGGGTCACGGGAAGAGACCGCAAAAAGATCGTCGTCGGCGCCGGTGGTCACGCTTGGCAGGCTATCTCTCCAGGTTTGTCGCGCTACCAGCCACGTCCCCAGCCGTCAGGGTTTGACCTCGACCTGAGCTTCGGGTGTGGCGTCGACCCCTGCCTCCTTGCGTTGTGCCGGCGTGATCGGGGCGGGCGCAGAGGTCAGGGGGTCGAAGCCACCGCCGGACTTCGGGAACGCGATGACGTCGCGGATCGAGTCCGTGCCAGAGAGCAGGGAGCATATGCGGTCCCACCCGAAAGCGATGCCACCGTGCGGCGGCGCGCCAAAGGCAAAGGCGTCCAGCAGGAAGCCGAACTTCTCCTGCGACTCGGCCTCGGACAGACCCATGATTTTGAAGACGCGCTCCTGGATCTCCCTGCGGTGGATACGGATCGAGCCGCCACCGATCTCGTTGCCGTTGCACACCATGTCGTAGGCATAGGCCAGCGCCGAACCCGGGTCGGTGTCAAAGGTGTCCATGAACTCGGCCTTGGGCGACGTGAACGCGTGGTGGACCGCTGTCCAGGCGCCCGAGCCCACCGCTACATCACCTGAGGCCTCGGCCTCGCTGGTCAGCTCGAACAGCGGCGCGTCCAGAACCCAGAGGAACGACCACTCCTTCTCATCAATGAGCTCACACCGCTTGCCGATCTCCAGACGGGCCGCACCCAGCAGCCCACGTGCGGCCTTGGCCGGACCCGCCGCGAAGAAGATGCAGTCACCGTTGCTGGCCCGGACGTGCTTGGCCAGACCCTCACGCTCCGTCTCCGTCAGGTTCTTTGCGACGGGGCCGCCGAGCTCACCGTCCTCACCGACGAGGACATAGGCAAGGCCCTTGGCACCACGCTGCTTGGCGAACTCCTGCCAGCCGTCGAGCTGTTTGCGCGGCTGAGACGCGCCGCCGGGCATGACGACCGCTCCGACATACGGCGCCTGAAACACGCGGAAAGCGGTGTCCTTGAAGAACTCCGTGCAGTCGGTGAGCTGCTGGCCGAACCGCAGGTCCGGCTTGTCCGTGCCGTAGGTCGCCATGGCGTCCGCATAGGTCATCCGCACCATCGGCGTCGAGATCTCATGACCGATGAGCTTCCACACCGAGGTCGCGATGGCCTCTCCGAGCTCGAGGATGTCGTCCTGCTCGATGAAGCTCATCTCGATGTCCAGCTGGGTGAACTCGGGCTGGCGATCGGCACGGAAGTCCTCATCGCGATAACAGCGCGCGATCTGGTAGTAACGCTCCATGCCGGCGACCATGAGCAGCTGTTTGAACAGCTGCGGGCTCTGCGGCAGTGCGTACCAGGAGCCGGGCCGCAGACGAGCCGGCACTAGGAAGTCGCGGGCACCCTCAGGGGTCGAGCGGGTCAGAGTGGGCGTCTCGATCTCGACGAAGTCTCGTTCGGCCAGGACCGCCCGGGCAGCCTGGTTCACCTTGCTGCGCAGGCGAATCGCCGCTGCCGGGCCCGGACGACGAAGGTCGAGGTAGCGGTGCTTGAGCCGGGCCTCTTCGCCAACGGTGACGCGCTCGTCGATCTGGAACGGCAGAGGGGCCGCCGGGCTCAGGACCTCAAGATCGGTCGCCACCACCTCGATCTCACCCGTGGGCAGGTCGGTGTTGGCGTTGCCCTCCGGACGCATCCGCACCTCGCCGGTGACCTTGACGCAGTACTCGTTGCGCAGGTCGTGCGCCCCGCCCTGGGCGAGGATCTCGTCGCGTACGACCACCTGCGCCACCCCCGACGCGTCACGCAGGTCAAGAAAGGCAACGCCCCCGTGATCGCGGCGTCGGGCAACCCACCCGGTCAGGGTGACGGTCTGCGAAGCGTGGTCGGCGCGCAAGGTGCCGGCCTCGTGAGTGCGAAGCACGGTGAAGTCCCTCGTTTCGGTGAGTCAATGGCTAGTTGTGGATCCTGCGCCTGATCCTCGAGGGCAGCACCCGACATCTTACGGAACGACGATCAGCGGTATGCCGGGTGCTCCGGCCAGGGATCGTCGTGTGGTCGTAGTGTGGCCCAGCTGCGAGCCCGTGACGCATGTGCCGTCAGAATTCCGATCACCGCGCCGGGGTTGTGCAGCTGGCCCCGCAAGACGGCCTCGTGCGCCTCATCCAGGTCGACCCAGCCGACCGGCATGCCGTGTTCCTCGGCCTCGCGAATGAACAGCTCGTGGTCGTGGACGTCGACGAGCTCCCGGGCCAGGAAGACGCGAAGCGCTTCGGAGTTGCCTCCCGGAGAGCTGAAGTAGTCGATGAGGACGTCCCAACGACTGGCGATGAGGTCAGCCTCCTCGTGCAGCTCGCGGGCCGCGCAGACCCACGGCTGCTCCCCCGCGATGTCGAGCAAACCCGCCGGCAGCTCCCACTCGAACGAACCGACCGGGTGGCGGTACTGCTGGATGAGCAGCACGTGATCACGGCCATCGACCTCGCGAAGGGCAACGATCGACACAGCACCAGGGTGGTCGACGTACTCGCGCGTCACCTCGCCGGCTGCGCCGAGGTCGATGACGTCGCGGCGTACGTCCCAGACCATGCCCTCGAATACGAGAGCCGTGTCGGAGACCGGACGTCTGTCGAGCCGGTCGGTCAGATCTGGCCCACGGAGGACACGAGCATCCAGACTCATTGCACCGCCGTCAGACACTGCACTGTCAGACACTGCGCTGCAAGACTCATTGCACTGCAACAGTTTCGGTGCCCTTGGGCCTTTCGACCTCGACCAGACGTGATGCCCTGTGTGAGTTGATCGCGGCCTCGACCAACCCGGCGAAGAGCGGATGAGCGCGATCCGGCCGGGACTTGAACTCCGGGTGAGCCTGGGTCGAGACGTAATACGGGTGCACATCGGCCGGCAGCTCGACGAACTCCACCAGGCTTCCGTCGGGCGACGTGCCCGAGAAGCAGAGCCCGGCTTCCTCGAGCTGGTCCCGGTAGGCGTTGTTGACCTCGTAGCGGTGGCGGTGGCGTTCGTCCACCAGCGTGGATCCGTAGGCTCCGGCGATGACCGAGCCGTCGACCAGCTTGGCGGGGTAGGTTCCCAGCCGCATGGTCCCGCCCATGTCTCCGGCGCCTTCGACGAAGGCCTTCTGCTCCTCCATCGTGGCGATCACCGGATGGGTGGTCTGCGGGTCGAACTCGGTGGAGGAGGCATCTGCGATGCCAACGACGTTGCGGGCGTATTCGATCACCATGCACTGCAAGCCCAGACAAAGACCTAGCGCCGGCACCTGTCTGACGCGGGCCCACTTCAGCGCCCCGAACATGCCCTCGATACCGCGGATGCCGAAGCCACCAGGGACAACGATCGCGTCGACGCCGCCAAGTGCCTTCTGGGCGCCGGCGTCCGTCTCGCACTCATCGCTGGCGACCCAGCGGATCGAGACCTTGGCGTCATGGTGGAAACCGCCCGCGCGCAGGGCCTCGGTGACCGAGAGGTATGCGTCCGGCAGGTCGATGTACTTGCCGACCAGAGCGATCTCGACAGCGTGCTCCGGGTTGTGGACCCGACGCAGAAGCTCGTCCCATTCGCGCCAGTCGACGTCGCGGAAGGGCAGTCCGAGGCGCCTGACGACATAGGCATCGAGTCCCTCGGAGTGCAACACCTTGGGAATGTCGTAGATGCTCGGCGCGTCGACAGCCGCGACGCACGCTTCCATGTCGACGTCGCACATGAGCGAGATCTTGCGCTTGACGCTCAGGGGGATCTCACGGTCGGCACGCAGCACGATGGCGTCCGGCTGGATACCTACCTGTCGCAAGGCCGCCACCGAGTGCTGGGTCGGTTTTGTCTTCAGCTCACCGCTGGGCGCAAGGTAGGGCACCAGCGAGATGTGCAGGAAGAAGACGTTGTCGCGGCCCTCGTCATGGCGGACCTGGCGCGCGGCCTCCAGGAAGGGCANNGCCTGGTCGCGCATCCGCGACTTGATCTCGTTGGTGATGTGCGGGATCACCTGCACCGTGTCCCCGAGGTATTCACCGCGACGCTCTTTGGCGATCACCTGGCTGTAGATCTGGCCCGTCGTGACGTTGGCCGAACCGACCAGTGGGACATCCAGGAAGCGCTCGTAGTGGCCGATGTCCAGGTCGGCCTCGGCGCCGTCATCAGTGACGAAGACCTCACCATGCTGGAACGGGTTCATCGTCCCAGGATCCACATTGAGGTAGGGGTCGAGCTTCTGCATCGTCACCCGAAGACCGCGCGCACGCAGCAGATGTCCGAGGCTGGAAGCCGTCAGGCCCTTGCCGAGCGAAGAGGCAACGCCTCCGGTTACGAAGATATGTTTCGTCTGATTCACCACGGGCTTTGACTCTACGTCATCAGGAGGGTCTCGGCGTACCGCTCGAGCCACCATGTCGCCGTGTCGTGCCCGTCCGGCAGCGTCGTGGCAACCTCTCGACCCCGTCGGGCGAGGTCAGCGCGCAGACCTGGATCGCTCAAAACCCGGTCGCTCGCCTCCGCGATCGCATCTGGATCACCCGGTGTGACGAGTAGTCCGGCCCGTGCGACCAGGTCGTGCAGGCCTCCGACGTCGGTGGCAACAACCGGCGTTCCCGCCGCCATGGCCTCCTGCACCACGAGCGCACGGGCCTCCCACTCGCTTGGCAGGACGAACACCTCAGCCGCACGCAACCATTGGTCAGCGTCACTGCGGGCGCCGACGAAATGGACCGGCGCGCCCAGCGCGTGCGCCTGCGCCCGCAGCGTGGTCAACAGGTCAGGGTCTCCGTCGCCCAGGACCACCCACGTGCACGGGTTGAGCAGCCGCGACGCCGCCTCGACCAGCACCGGCAAGTTCTTCTGCGGTGCGATCCGCGAGATCGTGACGACGAGCGGCAGCGCGAGATCGACCTCCTTAAGGTCGACCGAGGAGAAGAGGGTCGCCCTGATCTTGGCGCGCATCTGCGCGTCGGCGGGCCTCTCCTCGAGCAGCTCGGGGACTCTGGGTGACGGCACCTGAGCGAGCTCGGCGCGGCCGGCCCCGAACAGGAGCGCCTCTTTCACGAGGTCGCTGCTCGCCCCGGTCACGAGATCCGCACGACGCGCCACCCATCGTTGGGCGAGTCGTTTGAGCCCCTGTCGACCGCTGTCCTCCAGCACCGCATTGTGTTGGGAGACAATGAGTTTCGGTCGACTCCGGTCTCGCTTGGGGGCGATTGACATCATCGACAGGCTTGCCAGCAGCGCGCCCTGGTGTCCGTGTGCGTGCACGATGTCGCTGTCCAGAGCCAGCCTTCGCAGAAGCCGGAAGTCATGCAGCGCACGGATCCACCCGGCCGACCCCGGCCACCACAGCCGCACAGGACCCAGGTCAAAACGCTGTGCTGTGAGCGGATGGGTCACGACAACCACGTCCGTACCGCGGTCCCTCAGATCCGCACTGAGCTGAGCGACGTGGGTTCCGATGCCACCAGTGCTGCGGCCGACGACCATGACCACTCTCACCGCGCTCTCCTTCGGAGCTGGGCTGCCGCCAGTCGAGCGGACTCGCGATCACCGATCCAGATCGAGGCGGCGTACAACATCAGCACAGCAATCGCGACCAGAACGGCCGCCGTTGCATTGGACGCGAGACCAAACGCATGCAGGTTTCCGGCGACGTAACGACCCGCAGCAGCCGACAGTGCGCCCGACCCGAGAGCCACCAGCGCGCTGCGAACAAGGCCCCGGCCCATGTGTGGACCCCACGCCCGATGAACCGCAATCAGTAGAACGACAGCAGTGACGGTCATACCCAGGGAGCTGGCAAGTCCCAACGACTGCAACGTCTTTTGCGGTCCAGCGTCACCTCGGAGCAGGGCCAGAGGCACGCCGGCGGCGATGAGCCAGCCCAGAGCCGTCACTGCACCAGCCACGCCGGGACGACCCCTGGCGTAGAGCGCACGGGTGAACAACGCCAGCAACCCGAAGCCGACCAGCCCGGGCGCGAAGGCACTCAGGGCAGCGGGTAGGGCCGCCAGCGCCTCCTGGCCGGCCGGGCTGTGACGGCCGGCATCCAGGGCGCTGAAGAACGCACCGATGGGCGGGGCGGCGGCGAACAGAACAGCGGCACCGGCGCAGGTGGCAACGGTGATCGCCCGCGCCGATGAGGACAGCGTCTGCTGCGCGCGCTCGACCGACGACTGGTTCACGCCCGTCGCCAGCGCCG
>PKWT01000196.1 GCA_003132125.1 Micrococcales bacterium
GTGAGCGGGCGGCCTCGATGCTCGTGACGTCGGCATCCAGGTTGCCGATCGCATCGATGACGACTCCGAACTCCGAATAGCACAAATGTGTGTGGATCTGCGTCTCGTCGCGCACACCCGAGGTAGCCAGGCGGAAGGAGCCGACCGACCAGTCCAGGTAGCCTTCGTGGTCTTTGCGCTTGAGCGGCAGCAGCTCGCGCAGGGCGGGCTCGTCCACCTGCACCATGCGGATGCCCGCGGCCTCGAGGTCCGCGATCTCGTCCCGCAGCGCGAGCGCAACCTGGCGCGCGGTCTCGCCGAGTGGCTGGTCATCGCGCACGAACGACCAGGCGAGAATCGTCACGGGGCCCGTCAGCATGCCCTTGACCGGCTTGGCGGTCAGACTCTGCGCATACCTGGACCAGTCGACGGTGATCGGCTGGGGCCGCGACACGTCACCCCAGAGGATCGACGGACGGGTGCACCGGGTTCCATAGGACTGCACCCAGCCGTTCTTCGTGACGGCGAAGCCATCCAGATGCTCGGCAAAATACTGCACCATATCGTTGCGTTCGGGCTCGCCGTGCACGATGACATCCAGGCCGATCTCCTCCTGCAGGTCGACAACACGCTTGATCTCGGCCTGCATGAGGCCGACGTACTCGGTCTCGCTCAGGACGTGCCGGGCCAGCTGTGCGCGGCTTCGACGGATGTCGCCGGTCTGTGGGAAAGAGCCGATCGTCGTGGTCGGCAGAAGAGGCAGGTCAAGAGCCGCCTCCTGCGCGGCGAGGCGATCCGCATACGCGCCACGGGAGAAGTCCGCTGCAGTCAGGGCCTCGGCGCGTGCACGTACGGCGCCATCGCGCACGCCCGGAGCCGACCGGCGTCCAGCCAGAGCAGCAGAGGCCGCGCTCAGCTCCCCGTGGATCGCCTCATGCCCGGCGACCAGTCCCGTAGCGAGAGTCGCAACTTGCCCGACCTTCTGGTCGGCGAAAGCCAGCCAGCTTGTGATGGCCTCAGTGAGGAGCGTTTCGTCGTCGACGGCGTGGGGCAGGTGTAGCAGCGAGGTCGACGTTGAGACGGCAACCACAGGTGAGAACGCAAGCAGCTCGGTGAGCACGCCGAACGCCGCCTCGAGGTCACCACGCCAGATATTGTGGCCGTCGATCACACCACCGACGATGGTCTTGGCTGCCAGCGCCCTTCTCGTCGTGTCGTCGAGTCCGGTTGGAATCGTGCCACGAACGAGGTCGAACCCGATGGCCTCGACGGGCGACGCCGCGAGAACGGGCAGCGCGTCATCCAGGCTGCCGTACGGTGCGGCGACGAAGAGCTGCGGACGATCGGATGCGCCGCCCAATGTCGCGTACGCGGCCTCGACCGCCGTGAGGACGTCCTCGCGCGGGTCCGCAATGCTGTCGCTGACGAGTGCCGGCTCGTCCAGCTGAACCCAGTGCGCGCCCGCAGCGGCCAGGCGTGCCAGCAGCTCGCCATAGGCCGCGACAAGATCGGTCACACGGCTCAGGGGCCGGAAACCCTCGGGCGCCTCGGCGCTCGCCTTGCTCAGCAGCAGGAAGGTGACCGGGCCGACGATCACCGGGCGGGTGACGAATCCGGCGGCCGTGGCCTCCTCGAACTCGTGCACGAGGCGGTCGCAGGCGAGTCGGAACACGGTCTCCGGGCCGATTTCCGGTACGAGGTAGTGGTAGTTCGAGTCGAACCACTTGGTCATCTCCAGCGGCGCGTGGTCGCCCTCGCCGCGCGCAAGCGTGAAGTAGCCGGCGAGGTCGACACGACCGTTCGCATCGACCAGGGATGCGAACCGTGAGGGGACGGCGCCGAGGGTGACCGCCGCATCCAGGACCTGGTCGTAGTAGCTGAAGCTCTCCGGGATCGAGGAGTCCGTGCGGCCGAGACCGAGCGAGGCGAGGCGTTCACGCGTGGCTGTGCGCAGTTTGCCTGCACGCGTCTCGAGTTCGTCGGCGGTGATCGATCCGGCCCAGAACGCCTCGACGGCCTTCTTCAGCTCGCGACGCCGGCCGATCCTCGGATAGCCGAGGATCGTGCCCGTCGGGAATGCGGGCCCTGTGCTGAGGTGAGTCATGCTGCTTCCTTTTCGTGGGGTGCCTGATTGGGCAGGAGACCATGTCCGTCGTGGACGATCAACGCGGTCTCGTCATGGTTGAAGGTGGCAGGGAGTCCGGGGCGCCTCCCGCGATCAGCCGGTTACTGCTGTCGATGGCCCGCGCGATGGAGATCTCGCGGTGGGTCCTGGTCGGTTGGCTCGATCTCGAGCTGGACTACACACGTTCGAGTGCGTGGTGCGGTTCGGCGGGAAGGCACACCATGATGCCGTCCCCCGGGATGACCCGGCCGCCTGTTACCACGATGCCCATGATCCCGGCCTTGCGCACCACCTCGCCGTTGTCATCGCGTCCAAGAACGGCGTTGAGCAGACGTGGCTGGAAAGCATTGATCTGAGCGCACGGGTTTCGCAGCCCGGTGACCTCGACGACCGCCTCGGGCCCAATGCGCAGTTGCGTGCCGCAGGGTAGTGCGAGCAGGTCCAGATTCGCGGTGGTGATGTTCTCGCCGAGCTGACCCGGTTGGACGTCGAAGCCCTGCGTCTCCAACTCAGCGAACAGCTCGGCGTGGAGGAGGTGCACCTGTCGAAGGTTGGGCTGGGTCGGGTCTGCGGCGACGTGTGAGCGGTGCTGCACATTAGCCCCGGCGTGAGCATCACCGTGCACGCCCAACCCGGCCAGCAGAAGGAGCTCCAGGGTCTGGGGCTTGCTGAACCGGTGGTCACCGTCGCGACTGACAGCAACCACCCTTGGCTGATCATTAATCACTGTTGGCTGATCATTAATCACCGTTGAATCCTTGCACGCGAATCCGCGAACCGATGAGCGCCGGCAGGAACATCCCAGATACCGAACGGCAACTGGGGATCAGCGACCCTACTGGCCGCCAGGCCAACGGTCACCACAGGCGATCCCTGTACGGAAGTGCCGCGGCTGAGCGACTACGGGCGGCGCTAGCCAGCCTGAGCTAGTACCTACCGGCCGTTATGCGTCGAGTCAGGGGGCGTGCAGGGTTCGTGTCTGGGCCCATATGTCGCGCAGTATCTTCGCTGCCGGTTCGGCCGAGGTATTCCGGAACCCAACACCTGCCCAGAGGGCGAGGCGTTGGGGGTTTCCTTCCTTGCCGGCGGCGGCTCGCAATCTGCTGGTCAGGTGGTGAACCTGTGGGTAGGCCGCCGGCGCGTGGCCTTCATGTTCGGCGATGAAGTCGTTGAGCAGCGCCCGCGCGGGACGCCCAGAGAACACACGGGTGACGACGGTGTGCGTGAATTGCTCGCTGACCAGCGCGTCCTTGTGTGCGGGGTTGGCTCCGGATTCGGGTGAGCGCAGGAACGCGGTGCCGAGCTGGACCGCTGCGGCGCCACGTTCGAGCAGGTCGGCAACCTGATCACCCGTGTGGATCCCGCCGGCCGCGATGATCGGGGTATCTGTGCGCAGGCTGACGGCCTTGACCAAGTCCACCAGCGGGATGGGCTCCGGCTCGTCGCCGACGTGGAAAGTAGCCCTGTGACCGCCGGCATCGGCTCCCTGAACACACAGGCCATCGACACCCAAACTGGCCGCGGCCTCAGCTTCTGCCACCGTAGTTACTGTGGCTACCACATAGGTCCCAGCCGTCTGGAGCTGTGCAACAACGGACGGCGACGGGAGACCAAAGGTTAACGAGACGACTGGTACACCGAGACTGATCACCAGGTCGATTTTGTCGTCGAACCAATCGTTGTCGATGCGAGGCACCTTCGGAAGTTCGACGCCGTACTTCGAGGCCGTCGACTGCAAACGCGCTCGGTACGCAGCGATCGCGTTCTCGTCGAACCTCTGTGTTTGCGGGACGAAGAGGTTTACGCCGAAGGGGAGTTGCGTTCTGTGCTGTACCTCTTGAATCTGCCGGGCGGTCGCATCAGGCGTCTTATAGCCAGCCGCGAGAAACCCGAGTCCTCCTGCCTGGCTGACGGTGACGACGAGGTCCGGTGTCGAGGGTCCTCCCGTCATGGGGGCTGCGATGATCGGAATCGTAAGGTCGGTAAGGGTGAACATGGTGGTTCCTTCCCGCTGAGCTTGGGCGGGCTCCTAGGATCCCCGTGGCCATGGACGGGAACCGCCAACAATGCAGCGGTATCCAGGACCGGTGCAGCCACGATAAGTGACGGTCGACCAGCCACGAACCAGCAGCCTCCGCCCACCCCGCCGGGCCGAGTTCGTCGGTCACACCCTACAGTGAGAACTGATATCAGTTGAGAATTAGTTTCACTGTGGAGGGCATCGATGACGGACACCGGAACAGCGGCCCCCGAGCCGACCGAACTCGACCAGACTCGTCAGCGCGAACTGCAGATCCTGTCCGAGGACGCCGTGCTCAGGGGTCACCCGCACGGCGACGAGCAGTGCAAGAACTGCTTGTACTACCTCGACGTCGACGCCTCGATCTCCTACTGCTGGCACCCGAAGCTCCGCGTTCTCGCGGGGCAGGACTGGTGGTGCCAGTGGTGGGAGGAGATTCCGGCGGAAGCGTGAGCGCGTCCGCGCTGCGGCTGACCCCGCAACGCCGCGCAGTTCTGGACGTAGTCGCTGAATCGGATGACCACCCGACGGCGGGCCAGGTCCTTGACCGCGTACGCGAACGGGTCGAGGGCGTCGGAGCGGCGACGGTCTATCGAACGCTCGCCCTGCTCGTCGAGTCCGGGCAGGTGGCCGAACTGCGGCTCGGGCAGGGGCAGGCGCTGCGCTATGACCACACCGTCTACCGCCACGATCACCTCGTGTGCACCGCGTGCGGACAGGTCCAGGACACCCACGTCCAGCTCGATGCCGGCGCCCTGGCCGAACTCGAAGAGAAGACGTCGTTCACCGTTGCCGGGTACGACGTACAACTGCACGGCCGCTGCGCACGGTGCGCGGCGCAGGACAACGCCAAGGAGAGCGCGCAATGACTGAACTCAAGGGTTCCAAGACCCACGCCAATCTGAAGGAAGCCTTCGCCGGGGAGAGCATGGCGAACCGTCGCTACCTGTTCTTCGCTCGTCAGGCCGACAAGGAGAACATCACCGAGGTCGCCGAGCTGTTCCGTGAGACCGCGGAGGCCGAGACGGGCCACGCGTTTGGACACGCCGAGTACCTGGTCGGTGTCGGTGACCCGGCGACCGACGAGCCGATGGGCACGACCGAGCAGAACCTCGCGTCGGCCGTCGTCGGTGAGACATACGAGTTCACTGCGATGTACCCCGGTTTCGCGTCGACGGCGCGCGAAGAGGGCTTCGAGGAGGTCGCGGACTGGTTCTCCACCCTGGCTCGCGCAGAGCGCACCCACGCCGGTCGTTACCAGAAGGCGCTGGACAAGATTCGCGGCTGAAGCTGAGTTCCGGGGTGTACACCCCGGCTGAGTGCTGACGCAGGCGGCGCGGGTGGGCGCCTTCCTGCCCGCGCCGTCGCCATCGTTACCCGAGAACGCTGACCATCGGAGAAATCGTGTCGCGCCTGGAACTTGACCAGATCACCCTCGACCGGGACAGCTATGCCGCGGTCCGCGCCGATGCGCGCAAGCGGATGCTCGCGATCCGCCGCAGCCGCCGCGTTCAGCTCGGCCAGCTGATCGCGCTGGAGTTCGAGAATGAAGACACCCTGCACTACCAAGTGCAGGAGATGGTCTACGCCGAGAACATCACCACCAGATCGGGCGCGAGCGAGGAGATCGAGACCTACCGGCGGCTCCTGCCAACCACCGAGGTCGATCTCGGCCACGCTCTTCCTCGAGTTCGCTGATCTGGCCACGGTGCACGCGGGACCTCGACGGCGTCGCCGGCATCCAGCACCTCATTCGCCTGCACGTGGGCGATGACGTCATCGCCGCCGTCGACGTACCGCCGCCGGATGAGGCCAACCAGGAGCAGACCTACTCGGTGCACTTCGTCCGCTTCGACATCACCGAAGAGCAGCGGGAGGCGCTGGCGAACCTGACCGTGCCGGCGAGCCTGTCCGTCGAGCACCCGAAGTTCCAGGCCGCCGTCCCGGTACCCGCCGAGCTGCGCGCCCAGCTGATCGTCGATCTCGCTGCGCCTGCCTGACGACCGCCGCCGGCGAAGGCCGTCAGGCAGGCGCTCGCAGCCATCGCGCTCAGACTGCCGCCGCCGGACAGCACGAACGCGGTGGTCATCGGCCCTTCTCCCTTTCAGCTGGCTGGCTCATTGCCCGCGGGTGACCCAGAGCAGTGGGCGCGGGTCGTACTTGGTGGCGAGCCGGGCCAGGGCCAGGGCAGCCAGGAAGAGCCCGAAGTCCCGCAAGGCCACGTCGTAGAACCCTGGGATGAGCAGGAGGTTCACGATGATGCCGACGAGCCACGCGGCGACGGCTGGCCCGCCGAGGCGTGGGTGGATGGCGACGACCACGCCGGCGATGATCTCGATGACTGCGACGGCATACATGAGCTGGTGTGGGGTGAAGGGCAGTGGGTCGGAGAGCACCGGGGCCAGATACTGGTCCCAGTTGACCATCAGGTGGAAGAACTTGTCGAGGCCGAACAGGATGGGCGGGGCCTGTCAGAAACGCCATGTCAGTGGTCAGTTCCGTGGCAGACCATGTGCATTCGATGGTGGTCGTCTTGTCTGCACCGTTGGGTCCGAGGATAGAGGCCAACTGCCCGTGGCTAGTAGCCCACGTCATACCCCGCAGGGCGGTGGTCTTCGAGGCAGCTTGGTGGGTCAGATCGTGCACGGCCACGCTTACGGTCACCGGCGGAGTACGACTCGCGCTGGGTGAGCGGCATCACGTCAGGCCGGGTCTGAAGTTGGGTAGACCTAGCAGAGTTGTGAGACCCAATTAGGTCGCTGGGGTCGGATTAAGTCACAATGACCTTGTGTTAATTACCGCCTACCCCGTTTCAGACCGTGCGAACGGGCTCCGTCCCGCATCGAACGTTGTCGATGCGCGCACCAGGGACCGGGTCCGACAGGCGATCTCCGAGGATGGTCCGCTCACCGCGACCGCCCTCGCCTACCGCTTGGGGCTGACGCCCGCCGCAGTCCGTCGGCACCTCAACCTGCTCGTCGAGAAGTGCGCCATCAAGGAGCACGAGCCCACCAGCGCTGCGAGTCGCGGACGCGGACGGCCCGCGCGAGCCTACGTACCCGTGAGTGCCGGCCCGTGCTCAGCCCATCTGTTCAACAGGGACCACCCGCTCGTGGCCACCGTGCCCCCGCTGGAGCACTGATCGACACACTGCCTGACACCGACTGACATGGAGACGAAGATGAGTGCACCCGCAACCACGACTGGTATCTCTGATGAGGTCCGTGATCTGGCGAACCAGGAGTACCGGTACGGGTTCGTCACCGACCTCGATACCGACGTCGCCCCCAAGGGGCTCAACGAGGACATCATCGCGCTGATCTCGGCCAAGAAGAATGAGCCGGATTGGCTGTTGGAGTCGCGACTTCGTGCCTACCGGCACTGGATTACTCTTGCTGAACCCACCTGGCAGCACGTTGCCTACGGTCCGATCGACTATCAGGACATCATCTACTACGCCGCTCCCAAGCCGAAGAAGCAAGTGGCGAGCATGGACGAGGTCGACCCCGAGGTGCGGGAGATGTTCGACAAGCTCGGGATCTCTCTGGGTGAGCAGGAGCGTCTCAGCGGCGTGGCGGTGGACGCGATCGTCGATTCGGTGTCGGTTGCAACGACTTTCAAAAAGAAGTTGGCCGATGTCGGTGTCATCTTCTGTTCCTTCTCCGAGGCTGTTCAGAACCACCCGGACCTGGTGCGTCGATACCTCGGCTCGGTGGTCCCGTACAAGGACAACTTCTTCGCCTGCCTGAACGCGGCGGTGTTCACCGACGGCTCGTTCTGCTACATCCCCAAGGGCGT
>PKWT01000231.1 GCA_003132125.1 Micrococcales bacterium
TAGTCGTCGGCGCCGGCGTCCAGCGCTCTGACCATGTCGGCGTCGTCGTCGCGGGCCGTGATGATGATGACGGGCACGTCGCTCACAGCTCGAAGCATCGCCAGAACCTGAAGCCCGTCGATGTCCGGCAGTCCGAGGTCAAGAAGCACGGCGTCGGGCGGCTTGTCGACGGCGGACTGCAACCCGGACATACCTCGGTCGCTTGTGGTCACGGCGTGGCCCAGATCGGTCAGTGCTCGGGTGACCGCAGAACGGATTCCGAAGTCGTCTTCGATCAACAGGATGGTCGCCACGAGGGAACGCTACGCCGTGCCCTGTCGTGTTGCCGCGAAAGTGACACAGTGTCGACATGCGTGTGAAGCTGCGTTTTGTGTTTGGCGTCGCGGCGATCTGGCTCGCCGCGGTGGCTGGCGTCTCAGTCACTGCCTGGCTGGCGATTGATCGAGCGGGTCGGGAGGTCACAAGTGCCACCGTCAGTGCGCTTCTGCCGGCCTCGATCGGCACGGCAACCTCTGGGACGACATCCGACCAGGGGGCATCAAGCACCGACCCGACAACGAAGCCCCCTGCATCGAAGACTCCGAAACCCTCCACGTCGAAGGCATCGACCGTCGCGCCGTCTCCGTCTCCGTCGCCGGCAAGCACCAACACTGGTTCCGTGGCCGCTACGCCAGTGAGGGACCGGACCGTCACCGTTGTTGGTGGGCAGGTCTCGGTGCGCTGCATTGGTTCCGCTCTCACTCTTCGGATCGCCCAGCCCGACAACGGCTGGCGCGTCGAGCTCGACAGGTCAGACTCGGGAGATGTCCAGGTCACCTTCAAAAGCGGTGACGGCGCGGCCTCGCAAGAGACTCAGGTCACGGCGACCTGCTCGGCAGGCACGCCTGTGTTCACGGTCGACAACAAGAGCTCACCTGATACCTGATTCATCGCGAGACCGTGAGGCATGGGGGAGGACCGCCGGCCGGTATGCTGAGCGCCGCAACCTCGCCGGGGTGGTGGAATGGCAGACACGGAGCACTCAAAATGCTTTGCTCGAAAGGGCGTGCGGGTTCAAGTCCCGCTCTCGGCACTAAAACAAACAGCCTCTGACCTGCGGAGATACAGGTCAGAGGCTGTTTGCTATTGCTTCGCATCCACATCTCATCCACACTAGCCTGATGGCGAGCCTGAGGAAGAGCGCGACGAAGGCCGGGGCGCCACGGTGGCAGGTGCGCTGGCGGCAGGATGGCAGAAGCGTCTCGGAGACCTTCCCGACCGAGTCTGGGGCCATCAAGTTCCGCGGACTGGTGGATGCAGCCGGCCAGCGATACCCACAGGGCTGGGTGCCTGGCCGAGGTTTCAGTGCGCCGCAGGGCGGTCCTACCCTGGTGCAGTGGTTCGGCCGCGCGATCGACTCACGGCCTGGGGCGAACAACCGGACCCGCTCGGACTATCGCCGGGACTTCGCCGGCCACGTCCCGGCATGGCTGGCAGACAAGCCCATCGAGGCAATCACCCGCGAGGACGTCGGTAAGTGGCTGGTCGAGCTGGCGAGCACTCTGGCGCCCAAGACGATCCACAACATCCACGGCATGGTCTCGTCCGTGATGAAGGACGCGCAGACCGACGGGCTACTGACCCGCAACCCGTTCGCGGGCCGGTCCAAGTCCGTGCCGGTGCGCCATGAGGAGATGGTGTTCCTGACCCCTGCGGAGTTCGCCACCTTCCTAGCGTTCGTCAGTGAGCACTACCGGCCGCTGGTGAGGTTCCTGTTCGCGACCGGGCTGCGCTGGAGCGAGGCGACAGCACTGACCGCGGAGCATGTGGACCTGGGCGGGATGCGGCTGTTTGTGGTGACGGCGTGGAAGCGGCAGCCGGGAGGGGAGTCCCTGTCGCTGGACCCCAAGAGCACGAAGTCACGCCGCACGGTGACGCTGACCCCAAGACTGGCCGACATCCTGGCGTCAGCGACCTACAACAAAGTGGCTGGGGATCTGGTGTTCGTCAACAAGGCAGGACACCGAATCCAGTCGGGGACCTTCTACAACGCGGTCTGGGACCCGGCCCGCAAGAGGGCGGAAGCTGCAGGCTTCGGCAAGCATCCGCGGGTCCATGACCTAAGGCACAGCCACGCTGCCGTTCTGCTGTCTGGCGGCCAGCCTGTGCTGTCCGTTTCCCGGCGCCTGGGGCACGCCAGCGCTGCGATCACCAGCGACTTGTATGGTCACCTGCTCCCAGAGGTCGACGTAGCCCTGATGGGCCTGCTGGACGACGCTGGCCTGTAGGGACGGGCTCGGGTGCTGGCTGGGCGCGATGATGTCGCGGGCCTCGCTGATGGCTTTCGCTGTGTGCTTGCCCCTCGGTGTCGCTGGCCTTGGTCATAACCGGTGCCGCGGTTTCAGGGGACAGGCCGGTCAGGTGGTGGACGTGGCCTTCCTTGATCGGAACAGCTGTTCCGATCGGCAGGGCGGCAACCATCTCAGCGGCATCCATGATCTGCCGAGCGCGTAGATCAATAAACCCCCCCCAGCGATCCTGACAGTAGTCCTCGAACGGCTTCTGGTCCTGGAGGAGGAGACCCTTGTTTCGGATCGTCGCCAGGGCTTCACCGACCTCAATGAACGTCTTGAGCCTGCGCTCGATGATGGCCTCACATCGAGCGAGTTCGGTGTCGACCTGGGCGATGAGGGAGTTCATGAGGCGCCGCGCACCGGCACGAGGTCGTCCTGCAGGACTGTGGGCGCCACAGCGGATCGCGCGGCCATTGCGGTCAGGTCGGCTTCAGTGAACCGGTACTTGGAGCCGAGTTTGTGATGGGCGATCTTGCCGTCACGGCACTGTTTCCAGATCCAGTCGACGCTCATGCCGGTCATCGCGGCGACTTGCTGAGCGGAGACGGAGGTTATTGCGGTTGTGGTCATGTCGCGGTCTCGACTAACTGGAACGAGATCTAATCAAAGCGAGCATCACAGGATCAGCCCCATCTTGAAACTCTGCGGGCCGGTGCCCTGGTGCCTCCAGTACCGCAGCGTGGCAGCCGGGACCCGGATCATCTCGGCGACCTCACTGAGTGTCAGTACTTTCTCCATGATGCTTCTCCTGATGTAAGTCTCGGACTCGCCTGGAGGGCCGTTGTCCCGGCGCAGAGGCTTCGATTGTGGTCCACAGTTCTCTCTGGTTGATAAGAAACACTCCGGGTACCCCGAGCTCGGGGATCCGCCCGGGGTGGCTGTGCTCGACCAGCCAGATCCGACGCTCGGCGCCGAGGCGCCGCATGAACGGGTCGGTCGTGGCCAGGGTGGGTGGTGTCTCGACGACGGTGAGATTTCGCTCGGCCATGAGCACTCCTTTGCCATCGGTTCTGACCGGGGCCGGCACGTGCGGCTCCTACTCCTGTAAGCACGCCAGGTGGTCTCGGGCGGACACGCCGGGGTGAGATTCTTTTGTTCGTCAGGCCGTCATGGCCTCCTTCGGCGCCTGACGGTGCGTGGCGATGGTCCGGGCGATAGGCAGCAGCCGTCGACAATCGGTCGGGGGCAGGCCCGTTCGGGCGACGAGGTCTGTGGGCAGCAGGTGCTCGTCGCTGAGCTGCGGTCCAAGCCTTGCAGCGTCGTAGCGCGCGGAGGCTGACGTGAGCGCGTTCCGCGGCGTCGGCGAAGGACTCGTGGTTCTTGCGAGTCATGAGGAGCTCCTTTGGTTGGTTGCGTCGCTGCCTACACTTCTGTAAGCACGGAACAGGCCTTGGGCTGGACATTGTCCGTGCAACTTTTTTCGTAGCTTCGTGTGACGACGTCAACGGGCGACCGGACCCCCATTTTCAGCCCGGAACCGGCCGCCCGCAGGGGCGAACGGTGAACAACCAGGGCGTGGGGCAGGATGCTCGCACTCGGGTTTGTCTCATTGCCGGAACCCGTCATCCGCCGGTTTCTGGGGGACATAGGGTGCTGGGTGATGCATCGCGAATCCTGGTTGAACCCTGAAGCGTTACGCGCCGCCCGCGTGCGGGCTGGTCTGACCCAGCATGAGCTTGCCCGCCTGGTCGGGGTGGCTGGTGGGGAGCGTGTTTCTCGTTGGGAGCTTGGGACGTCTCGTCCACGGCCTGAGATTCTCCTTCGAGTCGCGTCGGCTCTCGATGTCAGTTCGACGGACCTCTTGGACTCAAACGCTGACCTATCGGATCTGCGGGGACTCAGGATCGCAGCTGGGCTGAGCATGCGGGATCTGGCGGCGCGGACGCACTTGTCGAAGACGACCCTGAGTCGGTGGGAGTCGGGCAGTGTCGTCCAGACACCATCCAAGTCGGTGTTGGCGTTGCTGGCCCAATCGCTGGGTGCATCTGTTGAGGAGGTTGAGCGGGCGATCGTCCGCNNTGCCGCGCTATGAAGAGTTGTCGGCATCGGGGGCCGGGCGCGGTACCTCCGTCAGGGGACTCTTGCCGCGGCGGGGAAGACCAGGAACGCCAGAGTTGCGCCTACGAGCACGCCGATGGCGACCTGGCCGAGCGTGTGGCGTCCCGCACGGACCCGAGCCCACGAGATGACCACGAGGACGGGAAGTGCTGGCAACAACGTCCAGCGACCAAACACGAGGGCGAGAATCACAGCGACCCCGCCGGCTACGGCTGCGTGGAAGGACGCCTTGTACCAGTGAGAGAGCACGGTCATGGCGGCTAGGCCCGACAGCATCGCCACGACCAGGGCGACCAGCGGCCGCGGCGCGCCGAGCCACACCAACACGGCGAGACCAACGAGGACCGAAAGGAGTGCCGCCAGGAGGGGCCAGCGGCGCTCCTCCCTCACGACCACGTGCCGGTCCAGGACGAGGCCTCGACCGATCATCAGCACCAAGACCATGTACGGAAGGCCGACACAGAACGCGGCAGCGAGGAGGCTCCACCGGAGGGCTGATGTGACCGACGGGGACGAGTGGAGGGTCACCGCCGCTAGCACGAAGAGGACCAGGAATGCGGGGTCGGCCGCTGAGGCCACCCAGTCGGCGACCTGTGATCGGCGCGCGGCGCGAAGCCGGGCGAGGTCGGGATGCGGCTCGAAGTCCATGTGTGCAAGGGTAGGCGGACCAGTCGGGCCAGGCCTGGTGCGGTTGGGCGGTGCCCTGCCGGCTCGGGTTCGGTGTGCCATGCTTTCGCGGGAGCACGTCGACCGATCGGGAGGCCCAGATGGCGGGTGAGGGTGTCCCCGACCTCGGGGCGAAGCTGAATCGCCTGTTCGAGACCATCCCCCGCCCAGGTGGCGGCCTGTATACCAACGAGGCTGCCGCCAAGGCCCTGTCGACAGCGGGGGTCACGGTCTCGGCGCAGCACATGTGGTACCTGAGAACGGGCAAGCGCGACAACCCCTCCTTCCGCTTGCTGGAGGGGGTCGCGAGGCTATTTGGAGTCCCGCTGAGCTACTTCTCTGACCCCGAAGTGGAGGCTCAGATCGCCGCTGAACTGTCTGCCCTTGCGGCGTTGCGCGACTCCGGGGTCAAATCGCTCTTGATGCGCACGCACGGCGTGAGTCCGAGGAATATGGAGCACCTCGGGGCGATTCTCGATCAGATCCGGAAGTTGGAGGGCTTGGATGAAGGCACGGACCCTCCGACGTAGCGCAGCGTCCGCGCAGCGGTTCATCCCGGCGTCGGGAGACCTCACCGAGTTCGTCGAAGCATTGGCGCGCTCGCGGGGGCGACCCACCGTCTTGCTGGGCGTCGCGTTCGACGCTGAGGCGCCGTCTGGAGTGTGGATCGTGACCGACAAGAGGGACTACATCGCCTACCCGAACGATGCGTCGGCTGCCCGGAAGGCGGCGATCGTCTGTCATGAGGTGGCCCACATGCTCCTGGGTCACGATCCACCACCTGGAACGGAGGGGCTGCTGTCTCTGGCCGCATCTGCGGCCCCGACGTTGGACCCTGCAGTGGCGATCCGGCTCCTGGCTCGACACGGTTATGCATCCGAGCAGGAAGCCGACGCCGAGGGCCTTGGCACCCGATTGGCCGCTGAGCTGGCTCGCCGGGAACGTCTTGCCCGGGCGCCACGGGATCGCGTCTACGACCGGATGCGATGATCCAGAACGCGGCGCTGCTGCTGCTCTGGTCCGCGGCCGCCTACCGGGTTTGGGTGACGGTGCGCTCACCGGTCGCGCTGTGGCGCACCAGTTTTACTGCGGCGATGGTGAGCGTGCCTGTGGCCGTCACGGTCCACTTTCACCGTTCGCAGCTCGACGATGTTCTCGGCCTGACGAACGTCGGCGGGCTCTTGACCCATGTGGTGTTTGCTGGCGGCGCGGCGTCGGTGAACATCTACCTCGAGACCCTGCAGCGAGACCAGCCCCGCCGCTTGGTGGTGTGGGGCCATCTCCTCACCGGATTTGCCGCAGCTGTGTCGATGATCGTCACCTGGGCCGTCGCTCCGATCCATCAGGGCGAGTACTCCGACCTGGCTCCGCTCGCGATCTATCCCGCGGTTGCGCTCTACGACTTGGTGTTCTACGGGTACATGATCGCCGCCCTGATCAACATCATCCGCTTCTGCGCGGTCCAGACCTGGACCGCGCGCCATGCCGCTCCTGCCCGCGCGCTGAGTCTCGTGCTCATCGGCGCAGCCTGCATCTGCGGGCTGCCAGTGATGATTCTCTTCCTGATCAACGTCGGGCAGCCGCTGCTCGACCCTCGATGGGACGGGCGACTCGCTGCCCTAGGCAACGCCATCCTCCCTTGGCCGCTGATCCTGCTGGCGCTCGGCGTCCTCGCCCTGCTAACCGTGCCCTGGTGTGCGGAAGTGCTGACACTGAGGAGGCATTGGGCGACATTGAGCCCTCTGTGGCATACCCTCACGCAACGACACCCCGAGGTGCACCTGCCTGTGAGCCTGCCCCGGCTGCGGATCCGCGAGAGGCTGCGCATCCGCGAACAACGGACCGTCACCGAGGTCCATGACGCCCTGCGACGCGAGCTCGTCAACCTCCCTGCGCGCGCCGGACCCGAAGCACTGGGCAGGGCGCTTCGACGTCCTGCTCCCCTGCGAGCGCGTGGGCTCGCCGGCAGCGAGGTGCTCGCGGCGACTGACGGACAAGGGGAGGACGTGGAGCAACTCCTCGCCCTGGCTCGCGCCTACACCAGCCCCCGTCCCATTGACCAACAAACCTCTCTGGTTTAACTTGGACATCTCAGCACTCAACTCTGGTTGATGAATCGAGGTGTCCCGTTGGGGTGTGCAACCTGTGGCGAACTGGTGGCCACCCGAGCACGCCCCGCCCGGGGCAGCAGCCGACACGCCACCAGCGAAGCGCGGTGTGCCTGACACCGGCACGCGTCACGGCGGCCCAACCTGTGGTCCGGCCGACGCCTCGCGTCATTAGTCAGGCGTCCACGACTACAGCTGGCAGACGCTTTGCGGGACAAATGCGCTAGTGTTTATGGACCGAGTTGAATTTGGTGACCATCAAGATGTCCAACCGGAGCACTGACCGGTGCTTACCCCTGATGAAGGAGGGCTGTTCGGTGCAGCGACAGAGATACAAGACCTCGCAGAGTTCAGTGCGGCGTGCGCCTGCCCTAATATCAGAGCGGGCGTCTCTTCAGGGGTGCGCGTCGTGACGGCGGGCCGAGGCATCCTGCCAACCCCCGGGCGGCGGGCCACCCCCCGGACCCTCACCGCGCAATCGCCGCCTCCAGCGCCTGCACCGAAGGTCGCCGCGGCGCCTCGCCAGTTGCAGGCCCGCTGGCTGGTCGGCGTGGTCGCCCTGATCCTGGTGGGCGGGCTGGTGCTTTTGTACGCGGTGCCGGCCTACACCGGGCACACCACGGTGGTGGTGATGGCCCGCGATGTGAAGCTCGGCTCCACGCTGAGCGCCGCGGACGTGACCACGGCGGACGTGTCGGTGGGGGAGCAGGTGGCGGTGGTCCACCCGCAGGAAGGGATCCTCGGCAAGACGGCGTTGTCGGATCTGCCGCAGGGGTCCCTGCTCAGTCCGCGGCTGGTGGGGCAGGCTCCGACGCTGGCCGCCGGGCAGGACCTGGTCCCGGTCCGGGTGAAGCTGGGACAGCGACCTGCGCAGGGCCTGACCTTCGGCCAGGCGGTCCTGGCCGTCCCGGCGCCAGTGGACCCGACATCACCAGGTGGCACCGTTCTCCTGGCAGTCCAGCCGATCAGGGCCACCGTCGTCTCGTTTGGGGAGCCGGACCCGGCGACCGGAGACGTCGTCGTCGACCTGAAGGTGCCCCAGGCAGACGCCGTCGCCCTGGCCCGGGCCGCCGCGACCGGGTCAGTGACCCTGGTCGTGCTGTCGAGCGGAGGAAGCCAGTGACGGTCGTCGCCGTGGTCGCCGGGAAAGCCTCACCGGGGGCGACGACCCTGGCCGCGGCGATGACACTGGCCTGGCCGGGGCCGATTCTGCTCATCGACGCCGACCCGGGCGGGGGAGACGTGGTGCCCGGACTGCTGCCGGGCCGGGCGAGCACCGAGTCGGGGCTGTTGTCCTGGTCGGTGGCGACTCGACACCTTCCCGCCCTCGACGCGACGGAGGCGATGGTCGAGCACGTCCTGGCGCTTCCTGAGGCCGGGGATGCCTGGGTGATGCCCGGGTTGCAGTCCGGATCGCAGGCCGGGGCGCTGACCGGTGGTGGCTGGACCCGGCTGGCCACGGCGGTGGAACGGTGCGCGTCTGCGCTGGGCCGCGACGTCGTGCTCGACACGGGACGGTTGGGGGAGAGCACCTGTTGGCCGGTGATCGCAGTCTGTGATGTGGTGCTGCTGGTGGTCCGCCCGACGGCCCGCTCGGTGCAGGCGGCGCGCGCGGCGGCGCAGACGTTACGGACCCGGCTCGGGGACCTGGACTCGGTGTGGCTGGTCGTCAACGGCATCGGCCCGTACACGCCGGCGCAGACCGCGGCCGCGGTCGGGATCGGACACCTGCACAGCACGCCGGTCGACGTTCGGGCTGCCGCGGCGCTGGTCGACGGGTCGGTGGTCACCATACGGGGTCTGACCCGGACCAGGCTGGTCCGCGCGGCCGGCCAGGTGGCGGGCCGGATCACCGAAACCACCACCTGGTCGAGCGTGGGAGTGTCATGAGCGAGCCAGTGGACTCCCACGCTCGCAGCGACCTGCCCGCAACCATCGCGCCGCCCTGGGGAACGGCCGGCCCAACAACCCTGCCGCCGGCACCCTCCCCGACGCCGTCGTTCGGCGCCGACGCCGGTTTCGGTGAGGCGGTCACCGAGCTGCAGCAGCGGGTCGCGACCCGGTTGTCCGCGGACGGGACCCGGTATGTCGGCCTGGACGGGGTCGGGAAGCGGCTGCGCACTCAGGCGCTGGTCAACGAAGAGCTGGAGTCCTGGGTCACCCACCGGGCGCAGGTGGGTCTGAGCGTGCTCAGCGCCGAGGAGGAGGATGAGCTGGTCGCGGCGGTGCAGGCCGCCCTCGGTGGCCTGGGCCCGCTGGAGCCGCTGCTGGCCCGCACCGACATCGAGGACATTTACTTCTCCGGGTCGGCGCCGACCATGCTGCGGCTGGCGGACGGCAGCAAGGTGCCCGGGCCGCGGTTGGGGACCTCGGACGCGAAGGTGCGCCAGCTGATCCAGTCGCTGGCCGCGTCGCCGCTGGATGACAGCGCCGGCCGGGAGTTCTCGGTGTCCCGCCCGTTGCTGCAGCTGCGGATGAGGTCGGTCGGGCTGCTCGGCGCCCGCCTGTCCGCGGCGACGGACGTCACCCCGCATCCGTCGGGGACGGTCCGGGTGCACCGGCACATGGAGACATCCCTGGAGCAGCTGCTGGACCTGGCGATGATCGACGAGGCGCTGCTGGCGTTCCTGACGGCGGTCGTGCTGGGCGGCGGCAAGATCATGGTCTCCGGCGCGACCGGGGTCGGCAAGACGGTGCTGTTGCGGGCGTTGTGCCGGTCCATCCCGCTGGATCAGATGGTTGTGACCGTAGAGGACGACCGGGAGCTGGGCCTGCACGTGGTGCCCGAACGAGGGCGCGACGGGCAGGCGGTGCTCGAGCCGGACGGCAGCGTCCGGCTGCTGCGCCCGCAGGCGCTGGTCCGTAGCTACGAGGCACGAGCGGCGAACGCTGAGGGCCGCGGTCAGGTCACCATGGGCGACCTGCTCAACCAGTCGCTGCGCGACTCCCCGGACGTGATCGTCGTGGGCGAGACCCGCGGGGCGGACGTGGTGCACCTGCTTGACGCGGCCAGCAACGGGGTCGCCGGGGTGATGTGCACCATCCACGCAGTCTCCGCGCGGGGGGTGTTCGACCGGGTCGTGCAGATGGTCCGCAAGGCCGACCCGCCGCTGCCGGCGGACTTCGCGCTGATGGCGTCGACGTCGCTGGACGTCATTGTGCATGTGGCCCGCAACCGGGCCTATGAGCGGTTCGTCACCGAGGTGGTCCAGGTCCACTCCGGGCAGCTGGGGGAGACCGGCTACCCGGTCACCGAGCAGCTGTTCGCGCCGCGTGAGGACGGGCGGGCCGTCCCGACCGGGCACAAGCCGACCCCCGAGTTCGCGCAGCGGCTGCTCGACGTCGGGTTCGACCTGAACTGGCTGGGCCCGGGTGCTTCCACCTGGGACGGCGCCGAGGACCGGTGGCGGAGATGACCCTGCTCATCGCCGTCGGCGGCATGCTCGTCCTGACCGGCTTGGCCCTTGGTGTCGCGGTCCTGGCCGGCGTCCAGCCGCAACCACGCAAGGCCCCTGCCCTGACGTCGGCGGTCGAGCAGCGGCAGCTGTGGCGCCGCGAGCAGCTGGTCGCGATCCCGGTCGGGGTGATCGCGATGCTGGCGACCGGGTGGGTCGCCGCCGGGCTCGGCGCGGCCGCCGTGGTCCTGATCGCCCCGGCGATGCTGCATCCGTCGGCCGCGTCGAAACGCCACATCGCCCGCCTGGAGGCGTTGGCGTCCTGGACCCGACGGCTGGCGGACCTGCTGGCCTCCGGCGCCGCCCAGACCATGCAAGACGGCCTGGCCCGGGCCGCGCTGACCAGCCCGCCCCCGATCGGCAAGGAGACCGNNTGGAGCCGGCGCTACGGCAGTTCGCCCAGGAGATCGCTGACCCGGTCGGGGACCACGTCGCGATGGCCCTGATCGTGCGGGCCCGGCACGGCGGCATCGGCCTGGCGGAGGTCCTGTCCGCGCTGTCCCTCGACGTCGACGAGCAGGTCCGGATGCGCCGCGCCATCCTGTCCGAGCAGACCAAGCAGGTCGGCAACATCCGGATGATCCTCGGCGTCACCGTCCTGGTCTGGGTGCTGTTGGCCATCTTCGCCCGCTCCTACATGGCCCCCTACAACACCGTCGCCGGGCAGGTCGCCCTCGGTGTCATCGTCGCAGGGTTCGCGCTCACCCTCGGCTGGCTTCGCCGACTGTCCCGGCCTGTCGTCGGCGCCCGGTTTCTGCAGGACCTGGTTGACCTGCCAGGCACCGCGCCTCAGCTGCCGCCGACCGGCCAGGTGGTGGCCCGATGAACGCCCTGCAGCTGATCGCCCTCGGCGCGATGATCCTGCTGGCCGGGGCGGCGCTGCTGGTGGCTGCGTTGCGGCCGGCCCCGCCGCAGCTGGGCACCATCATGGCCCAGCTGAACGCCCAGCCCACCCGCCGCACCGCCGCACCATCGGGCTCGGCTCCCACCTGGGCGCCGGCCGGCCTGACCGCGTTCGCCGAACG
>PKWT01000306.1 GCA_003132125.1 Micrococcales bacterium
GCAACCTTATGAGAGCGGCATAGGGTTTCGATCATGAGCACTGCACTGGTCACCGGGGCAACGTCTGGAATCGGGCTCGCCTTCGCCCGCGAGCTGGCCGAACGAGGCAACGATCTGGTCATCGTGGCGCGCCGCCGGGCCAGGCTCGAGAACGTCTCCGACGAGCTGCGTGCCCGACACTCGATCAACGTCGAGATCCTGGCCGCGGACCTGTCCAAGCGGGCTCAGCTGCGGCGGGTCGCCGACCGTGTCGCCGACCGCGAACGCCCCATCGACCTGCTCGTCAACAACGCCGGCTTCGGCACGAGCAGGAGCTTCCTCAAGGGTGAGCTGGCCGATGAGGAGGCCATGTTCGATGTCCTTTGCCGCGCGGTCCTGGTGCTCTCGCACGCGGGCGCCCTGTCGATGAANNCTGGCCGGGTCCGGCGTCTCTGCGACCGTGCTCTGCCCAGGGTTCACCCGCACCGAGATGCATGAGCACGCCGACGGAGAGCCGTCCAAGCTGCCCAAGGTCATGTGGCTCGAGCCCGACCGACTGGTCCGTGACTGTCTGGATGACGTCAAGGCCGGCAAGGTCATCTCCATTCCCGGGGTGCAGTACAAGCTGATCGCAGGCGTCGCCGAGGTGGCGCCGCGCGGGCTTGTGAGGGCACTGTCGAAGGGCGCCGCGTCGATTCGCCGCCGCCAGAGCTAGCGCTAGCGCTGCGCGGATAGGCTGAGGCCTCGTGACTGACAACAACGCCGCCCCNNCGCCCCCGCACACGATTCCGACTTCTCGCCACGGGACCGTCTGCTCGCGCTGATCAAGGCCAAAGCGATCGTGCGCGGCAAGGTCATCTTGTCCTCAGGGCGGGAAGCCGACTACTACGTCGACCTGCGGCGAATCACCCTCGACGGCGAGGCTGCGCCCCTGGTGGGTCTGGTCATGAACGAGCTGACCCGAGGCCTTGACTTCGACGCCGTCGGCGGACTCACCCTGGGCGCAGACCCGGTGGCAACGGCGATGCTGCACGCCTCGGCAGCGACCGGCCGGCGCCTGGATGCCTTCGTGGTGCGCAAGTCCGGCAAGGCTCACGGTCTGCAGCAGCGCATCGAGGGGCCGTCGATCAAGGGGCGTCGGGTGCTTATCGTCGAGGACACGACGACCACAGGAGCCTCGCCGATGGACGCCGTGGCCGCGGCCCTCGAGGAGGGGGCCGACGTTGTCGCCGTGGCGACGATCGCCGACCGGGCGACCGGGGCGCGGGAAAAGCTGGAGGCGCAGGGCCTGACCTACGTGTCGGCATACAGCCTGGCGGACCTCGGCCTCTCCTGACAGGTCAGCTCGGACCGAGCGCACCTGCCGGGGGCGAGCCGGCCGCAGAGTCCTTCAGCTCGACGAAGATGACGTGGGTGGGTGTGTCGCCGATGTTGTGGCCGGCATGCTGCTGTGCCGGAAGCCAGCTCGTCGTCTCTGCGTTGATCGAGACGTCTCGCTGCTCTTCCCCGGCATAGAGCCGTCTGCGGAACGAGCTCAGCGTCACCATGACGCTGTTCGGGTGCTCGTGAGGGGTGGTGCGGTCCCCGGGCTGGTCGGTGTACTCGAGGACGCGCACCTGGTCGTTCTCGAAGAGCACCTTGTAGAACTCTGGGTTGGTGGCTACCGGGTCGAGGGTCATGCATCCACTTTCCTACAGGCGTCAACCCCCCGGCAGGCCCTATTGCCGCGAAAAGCCCCTGAGAGGCACAGTGAGGCCGACTAGCATCGATACCACCGTCTACAACGGGAGTCACGTGCTCATGTACATCCTCATCGGCGTCATCGTGGTCATCCTGCTGCTCGTCCTGTGGGCGGTCGGCATGTACAACGGACTCATCAAGCTGCGCAACCTTGTGCAGGAGGCGTGGCGCCAGATCGACGTCGAGCTCAAGCGCCGCCATGACCTGATCCCGAACCTCGTTGAGACCGTCAAGGGTTATGCGGCCCACGAGAAGGGAACCCTCGAGGGCGTCATGCAGGCCCGGTCCGCTGCCATGTCCGGCGGCCAGACTCCGGCTGCCGCAGCTCAGACCGAGGGCATGCTGAGCCAGGCCCTCGGGCGGTTGTTCGCCGTTGCCGAGGCCTACCCGAACCTCAAGGCCAACGAGAACTTCCTTGCGCTGCAACAGGAGCTGACCTCGACCGAGGACCGTATCGCGTCCGGTCGCCGCTACTACAACGCGAACGTCCGCGAGCTCAACACCAGGGTCGAGACCGTTCCGAGCAACATCGTCGCGGGTCTGGCCAAGATCGGCCGTGCGGAGTATTTCGAGTCCGAGGGCGCCGAACGCGAAGCACCCAGCGTGACGTTCGGCACCGCCGCCCCCGCCGCACCCCAAGTCACTCCACCCACCCCGCAGGACTCGATCCAGGACTCGCCCCCGCCCGCTCCGCCAACGGCCTGACCCCGACCTGCACGCCCCATTTACCGTTCGCGCCGGGGCGTGTGAGGTAGCAGGAGCCAGTACTGGTTCCGGGGCGTGGCATCGGCCGGCCTTTTGCGAGAGGTGCGGCCGGCGTCATACCTCTCGAGCAGCTCGTTGATGTCGCGGTTGAGGGCTGCGGCCTCCTCGTCGCTGAGATAGAGCCGGCCCCGCGAGATCGTGGTGCCCTTGGCCTCTGGTTCGTTGCGCAGCCAGGCGTCGACTGCCTTGTTCAACCCGACCATGAAGGTCGAGATGACGGCGTTTGCCGCCTGTCGCATGGATGCTCCCGAAGCGCCGTCGCCGCGGCCGATGCTGAGCTCGTTGGCGCTCGCTCGCCAGGGCCGCTCCCGCCCGTCGCTCGAGGGGCCGTCGCGCACGACGATGCCCCACTTCTCCAAGGCGCGCAGGTGGTAGCTCATGGCGGACGGCGAGAGTCCGCAGATCTGCGCGGCTTCCGTGGCGGTAAGGACGGAGCCGCCGTAGAGCTCGTCCATGACCTGCTGTCGGGCCTCGTGGGCGATCGCGCGGATCGCGCGGGGGTCGGTCAGGGTGAGCGTCGTCCGCTTCGTGTGCGTCTCGGAGGTTTCGGCCATGCTCCAACGATAGATGTTGACCACCATGATTGTGAAGCGGTACTTTCACAATCATGAAACAATCGTTTCAGATATTGGGGACCCTTCGCATCCGCCGACCGTCGATCTGGCGGCACCGAGACCTGCGGTTGGTGATCCCGGCTCGCACTGTCTCCTTGGTCGGCGACGCGCTCGCGATGATCGCTCTCATCCTCCGGGTGCACGATCAGGGCGGCGGGACCACCGGTATCGCTTTGCTCATGGTGGCCTTCGCCCTGCCAACCGTCCTCGCGATGGGCTTTGCGGGCCACATCGCCGACCGGTTCGACTCTCGACCGGTCCTGCTGATCTCGACGGCGGTCCAGACACTGGCTTGCGCAGGGCTCGCGTCCTTCGAAAGCCGTTGGAGTACCTACGCTTTTGTGGTTCTACTCCAGTGCGGGCAAGCGGTGGCCAACCCGACGTGGGGAGCGCTGACGCCGCGCATCGTCGGTGACGAGGACATGGGTCGGGTCATCTCGCTGCAGCAGAGTCTGATCGCCGTGACGGGCATCGTCGGTGCCGCGCTGGCCGGCCTTCTGGTTGGGACACACGGCACCTCGACCGCGCTTTGGGTCGACTGCGCCACGTTCGGTGCGGTGCTGTTGGCGGCCGCGTTGGTGCGCACTCGCCGCGGCGGCTGTCGCGAGGCCTCGGAGCGGTATGCCGTGCCGGTCGTCGCCTCGCGCGAAGTGGCCAGACCTCGGACGCTTGACGGCCTGCGAATCCTCAAACGGGACCGGCTGGTCTGGCTCATCTTCAGCTGGACGATCCCGTTCATCATCGTCCTCGAGGGCGTCAATGTCGTCGAGGTGTTCCTCGTCCGCGACGACCTTGCAGCAAATGCGACGGCGTACGGGCTGCTCGAGGCGTTCTTCGGCGCCGGAGCGGTTGCCGGCTCCTGGGCCGCGGACCGCCTCATCACGGATGCCGCTCGGGTCCGTGGTGTTCTCATCGGCTTGACCGGAACGGCGCTGTGCATCGGCCTCGCTGGGATTGCTCCCACTGTTGCCGTGCTCGCGTTGTGTTTGGTTCTGTTGGGCACCTTCAACGGCGGTGCCAATGCCGCCATCGGGCCCCTCTACGTCCTTCGGCCAGCCGACGCCGATCGGGGCAAGGTGCTCGCCGCCATTAACGGGGTGTCGCGGGCAGGCTCCGTCGTCGCCCTCGGTCTCGGTGGTCTCGTCGGTGGCTGGCTCGGGCCTCGTCCGACATTCGTTGGTGGTGCGGCGTGTGCGCTGGTGGTCGTCGCCGGGCTCGCGAGACGGCTTCGCGGAGTTGACCCCACAGCGCCCTAGTGGGTGGCCGTGGCCTGCTGGCGGCGGTGGCGCACGTACTCCACGCCAACCGGGACCAGCGAGAGCACCACGATGAGGATGAGGATGACGTCGATGTGCTTGCCCACAAACGCGATCTGCCCCAGGAAGTAGCCCAGCAGCGTCACGCCGGTGGCCCAAAGGAGGGCGCCGATGAAGCTGTAGGTGAAGAACCGTCTGCGGTTCATCTTGCTGACGCCCGCCACGGCCGTGATGAAGGTCCGGACCACGGGCACGAAACGGGCCAGGACGATGGCCTTGCTGCCGTGCTTCTCAAAAAAGATGTGCGCCTTGTCGAAGTGCGCCGGCTTGAGGAGGCGGCCGCCCCGGGCGTACAGCGGGGCGCCGACCGCTCGCCCGATCTCGTACCCCACGACGTTGCCGAGAAATGCTGCAGCCGTCAGCACGATGCAGGCGACGACGATGTTGACGCGTAGGTCGATCAGCTGCTGGGGGTTCTGGATCGCCAGGCCGATCGTGAAGAGCAGTGAGTCTCCGGGCAAGAAGAAGGTGAACAACCCGCACTCGGCGAAGATGACCAACAGGCTGGCCCCGAAGGCCGACGGCCCCAGCTGCTTGAGCAGCAGCTCTGCGTTGAGCCAGTCGGGCCCGAGAGTGTGGATCACAGGTCAGATCGTAGGCCGCGGGGTCGGTCCCGACCTATTTCGCTTCATACTTGGTCACAACCCGACGGGAGCCACGGAGTTGCCGAACAGAGCCTTGCCGAACAGAGCCTTGCCAGACAGAGCGCTGACCGACATTGGAGTTGGACCGTGGGTGGGTCCGTGGCCCGCCGAGCCCGAGCTGTCCCTGTATGACGAGCAGCTGCTGTCCGAGGGCGACCGCCGCAACGTCGTGGACAAATACCGGTA
>PKWT01000365.1 GCA_003132125.1 Micrococcales bacterium
CGGGCGCGACCAACATGGTCACCGGGGCAGCCCTCGCGACGATCAACCGCATCCCGGTGCTACTCCTGCCCGGTGACGTCTTCTCGACGCGAGCCAGCGGCACGGTCCTGCAACAGCTGGAGTCTCCGCGCGGTCACGACATCTCGGTCAACGACACGCTGCGACCGGTGTCGGTCTTCTTCGACCGGGTATGGCGACCCGAGCAGCTCACATCCGTGCTGCTCGGCGCGATGCGCGCACTGACCGACCAGGTGAACACCGGTGCGGTCACCATCGCCCTGCCCCAAGACGTCCAGGCTGAGGCGTGGGACTGGCCGGTGGAGCTGTTCGACGCCAGGGTCTGGCACGTCGCACGCCCTCTGCCGGAGGCGGCCGTTCTGCACGAGGCTGCCACCGCGATCAGGGCATCGAAGCGTCCGCTCATCGTCGCGGGAGGCGGCGTTGCCTACTCGGAGGCCACAGAGGCGTTGCGCCGGTTCGCGGAGGCCAACGGCATTCCCGTCGCCGAGACGCAGGCGGGCAAGGGCTCCTTGGCGTGGGACCACCCTCAGTCGGTGGGAGCCATGGGAGCGACCGGCAGCACCGCCGCCAACGCCCTGGCCGCCGAAGCTGATCTCATGGTCGGCATCGGCACCCGATGGAGCGACTTCACCACCGCGTCGATGAGCGCCTTCGCTGACCCAACCGTCCGCTTCGTCAACATCAACGTGGCAGCACTTGACGGATACAAGCTCTCGGGTCTGTCCGTGGTCGCCGATGCCCGGGAGACGTTGCAGGCATTGACAACCCAGCTGTCGGGGTGGCGCGCAGACCCGGCATACACACAGCGCGCAACCGACCTGGCCGGAGCCTGGGACGGTGCGGTCGCGGCGGCGTACGACCTTGGCGGCGATCTGGACGCGGCCCCACGCCAGAGCCAGGTGATCGGCGCGGTCAACGACCTGTCCGGCCCGCGTGACGTCGTGGTGTGCGCCGCAGGCTCGATGCCGGGCGACCTGCACAAGATGTGGCGGACACGTGACGTCAAGGGCTATCAGGTGGAGTACGGCTACTCATGCATGGGCTACGAGATCGCCGGTGGACTCGGGGTCAAGATGGCCGCCCCCGACCGCGAGGTCATTGTCATGGTGGGCGACGGGTCGTACCTGATGATGGCCCAGGAGCTCGTCACCGCTCTGCAGGAGAGCATCAAGCTGGTGGTGGTGCTGGTGGAGAACCACGGTTTCGCGTCCATCGGTGCGCTGTCCGAAACCGTTGGCACGCCACAGTTCGGCACCAGCTACCGTTTCCGCAGCGACACCGGGCGCCTCGACGGGGACATCCTGCCGATCGACCTGGCCGCCAATGCTGCCAGCCTCGGCGCGGACGTCCTGCATGCCGATACCCTGGGCGCGTTCCGGCAGTGCATGAGCCAGGCGTTGACGTCGACCCGGACGACCGTGGTCCACGTCGAGTGCGATCTGGCAACCGGCTCTCCGTCGAGCCGGTCGTGGTGGGACGTCCCTGTCGCCGAGGTCTCCACCCTTCCGGTCACGCGCGCGGCCCGGTCGGCATACCAGCACGAAAAAGCCAGCCAGCGCGAACACCTGCGCCCCTTTGCTCAGTTCAGGCCGCTCCCGGGCCCTGTTCCGGAGCCGAAAAGCGGTCTCAACTGAGCAAACCGGCCTGAACTGAGCAAAGGTGTCAGCGAGTGGCGCCGGTGATCAGCCACGCGTCCCCACGTGCCCGCCAGCCGAGGGCAATGCCGCGCATCGACATGAAGACGACGAACGTCCACCAGAGCACGGACAGCGCATGTCCTTGCGCAGCAACGAGATCCGGACCTGCCAGCAAGGACTCCGCCGCAGCTCGGACTGTCAGGATCAGTGGCAGATAGAGCGCGAGGATCCCGACCTGGGCCAACGCGAGCCACCGGCCGTCACCCGCTCCGATGAGCACTCCGTCCAAGACGAACACGAAGCCCGAAATCGGCTGGGCGAGCGCGACCACGATCAGGGCGGCCGCGAGCGCGGACTGCACGGCCGGGTCGGAGGTGAAGAGGGCCGGAAGCAGCGAATGTGTCGCCAGCACGAGGATTCCGAGCACCCCGCCGCCGATGACACCCCACCACAGCATCGTGCGGGTGGCGGCGCGGGCTCCGATGATGTCGCCGGCGCCCAAAGCCTTGCCGGTCATGGCCTGTCCGGCGATCGCCAGCGCGTCGAGGGCGAAGGCCAGGAAGCTCCAGACGGTGGCGGACACCTGATAGGCGGCCAACGGCACATCCCCCATGCCCGCGGCGACCCAGGTCGTCACGAGCAGGACGAACCGAAGCGCCAGCGTCCGGACGAGCAGGGGCACTCCGTCACGAGCAGCTCTCAGCACTCGGGCCGGGTGTGGGCGCAGGCTCGCACCAAGCCTCCTCGCCCGCCGGGTCACCACGATGACGAGGGCTGCCGCCATACCGGACTGTGCGAGAACGGTGCCCCACGCGGAACCCGCGATGCCCATGTGCAGGCCATAGACGAAGAACAGGTTGAGCGCGATGTTGGCGCTGAAACCCACCACGGACGCGGCCAAAGGCGTTCTGGTGTCTTGCAGTCCGCGCAGAACTCCCGTCACGGCGAGGACGACCAGCATCGACGGTATGCCGATCGCGGACACCCGCAGATAGGTCACCGCTTGCTCCAGGGCGGCCGGAGATGCGCCGAACAGGGCGCACANNAGCCACATCCCGTCGACGCCTGCGCCGACGGCGCCACGCTCCGATCCGGCGCCCACCTGTCGGGCCACGATCGACGTGGTCCCGTAGGCCAGGAAGACGAAGACGTTGGCGGCAGTGATGAGTGCGGCGCTCGCAACACCGAGCCCGGCCAGCTGGGTGGTGCCCAGGTGTCCGATGATCGCCGAGTCGGCCAGCAGGAACAGGGGTTCGGCCACGAGGGCCAGAAACGCCGGAACAGCCAGGCGCACAATCTCGCGCCGCTGGTCGCCAGAATCGTGTGACAGGTTGCCGGGTTCGTCCGACACGTCCCGATTGCGGTTCACCCTCGCAGGGTAGGCGTCGCGCAGGGTAGCGCCGCACAGGAATGCCCGAAGCCGTGCGCCTGTTGCCGATCTCGTGGACAGTTGTTGCTGATGGCTGTTGCCGAGTCGGAGGGATGCCCCCGTGAGCGTCGTGGATTTCGTGGGACCGTTGGTCCGGGCAGGTCTGGGTACCGACGTGCCCGTTCGGGTGCGGTGTTGGGACGGTAGCGAGCTCGGTCCGCACGACGCGCCGGTACAGCTGACGTTTACCAGCCCACGAGCCCTCCGTCGACTGTTGTGGGCCCCCAACCAGCTCGGGTTCGCCCGCGCCTACGTCTCCGGCGACGTGCTGATCGATGGTGACCTGATGGAGGGTCTTTCGGCCCTGGAACGGATTGCCGATCCCGAGCTCGGCCCGGGCGTGGTGATCGACATGTCGATGCGCCGGACCCTGGTCATGGCGGCGTTGCGCCTGGGCGTCGTGGGTCTGCCCCCACGACCTCCGCAGGAGGAGGCAAAACTCGGCGGGCTGCGTCATTCAAGGAGTCGCGACGCGGCGGCCATCGCTCATCACTACGACGTCGGGAACGAGTTCTACGAGCTCGTGCTCGGGCCGTCGATGACCTATTCGTGCGCCTACTTCGAGAGGGAGCACGGACCTGTATCCGGTGCCGCCTCGGGTCCCGCGTCCGGGCTGGCGGAGGCCCAGCAGGCCAAGAACGACCTCGTCGCCCGCAAGCTCGGCCTCAAACCGGGAATGCGTGTCCTCGACGTCGGTTGTGGCTGGGGAGCCTTTGTCTGCAACGCCGCTCGCGACTATGGGGTTGAGGCCATCGGCATCACGCTGTCGCAGGAACAGGCAGACCACGCCCGGCGCCGGGCCGTCGATGAGGGTGTCGCTGATCGAGTCGAGATCCGTGTCCAGGACTACCGCGACGTCCACGGCGGGCCCTTCGACGCGATCGCGAGCATCGGCATGGCAGAACACGTCGGTCGGGCGATGCTGCCGACGTACTCGGCGGAGCTGTTCGGCCTGCTGCGCCCAGGCGGTCGACTGCTCAACCACGCGATCTCCCGACGTCCCGGAGAGCTCGCACGCTTCTCGCGAACGTCGTTCATCGACCGCTACGTCTTCCCCGATGGGGAGCTCCAGCCGATGGCCGGGATGGTCGAGGCGCTGGAGGATGCCGGCTTCGAGGTCCGCGATGTCGAGTCCTTGCGTGAGCACTACGCACTCACCCTGCGCGCGTGGGTAGCGAACCTGGAGGCCAACTGGGACCGTGCCGTCCAGCTCACCAGCGCCGGCCGGGCGAGGGTATGGCGGCTGTACATGGCCGGCTCGGCGCTGGCCTTCGAGGGCAACCGGATCGGCGTGAACCAGATCCTGGCGGTGCGGCCCGACGCCCGCGGTGTCAGCGGCATGCCGCGTTCGCGAGCGTCGCTTCTCGCACCGGCCGTTACCCCAGGTTCTTGAGCGCTTCCCTCCTCGACAGCGGTGAGAGCCGTTTGTCGAGCTGGTCCACGCTGCGGCAAACCCAGTCGGCCGCGCTGGTGCCTGAGTGGGCGTACTGGCGCAGCGACCAGCCGATGGCCTTGCGGATGAAGAACTCCCGGTCGGCCAGGTTGGGCGTGATGCAGTCGAGGAGGAGCTGACGGTCCGTCTCATCCTTGCTCGACAGCTGGCTGAGGATGGCGGCCCGACGTACCCACATGTTGTCCGCGGTCGCCCATGAGCGCATCCGTGCGGCCTCGGTCTCGGGGTGAGCTCGCAGGACCGGGCCGACCCGGCGCGCGGCGATCTCGTCGACGAAGTCCCACCACGCGCCCGTCTCGATCAGATTTAGGTACAAGGGCATGGCCGAGCGGTCCTGGGCCCACACGCGATACAGCCGGTGTCCGGCGATGGCCAGGGCGGCATAGCGTTCCTCACGGAACTGTGCGCCATCCCAGAGCCCACGGATCGTCGCCTCCCACTCGTCGCGCTCGCCCAGGAGGTATGCCTGGTCGGCCAGGAGGGGTCGCAGCGTGGCCTTGAGGTGAGGTGACGTGATGCCACGAAAGGGCATGGCGGACTTCATGTAGGCCTGCTGGCCCTTTGCCCGGTCGGGATCGCCGGCCGCCTCCAGCTCACGGCATATGGCATCGACCAGGTCACCTCGAGCGCTCCCCATCGGCTCAGGTTAGGGCCGCTCTGGAGCTGACCGCATGGTTCTTGGGGCGGGTGGGACGACGCGCCCAAAGAATCTTTTGTCCACATGGGTGTGGATCATGTGTGTGCAGGCCAGCCGCGTGCGGCATGGCGTCGATCGCGAAACTCGCAGGGTTCTCCCCAGGCTGTGCACACGCTGCGACGGCGTGGTGCACAGGTTGTCCCCAGGATGTGCACAAGCCTCGGTTGAGCCAACGCGTCAGCGGTCATACCGTGACCCATTGACACCGAACTACTGCGCGGGCGATGGCCGCTGGTGGCCGTTCGTCGGGTCTGTCAGACCCGAGTGGTGTGCTGTCAGCAGTCTGGTTGCAGGGTCGGTATCGAAGGGGTGGGCGTGTCGATCACGAAGCTGAACGTCGAGTCGTATTCCGGGCGCGGGCCGAGCTCCTACGACTCAGGCGAAGGCATGCTCCCGCCCCAGGACATCCACGCGGAGCAGAGCGTCATCGGCGGCATGCTGCTGTCCAAGGATGCGATCGCTGACTGCGTCGAGGTGCTCAAGGGCGTCGACTTCTACCGCCCCGCGCACGAGCAGATCTATGACGCGATCCTGGACCTCTTCAGCCGTGGCGAGCCCGCCGACGCCATCACCGTCTCGGACGAGCTGACCAAGCGTGGCGACCTGGTGCGCGTGGGCGGCCAGGCCTATCTGCACCAGCTGATCTCCTCAGTGCCGACGGCAGCCAACGCCGGGTACTACGCGCAGATCGTGGCCGAGCGAGCGGTCCTGCGGCGGCTCGTCGATGCCGGCACGAAGATCGTCCAGATGGGCTACAGCCAGAACGGCGGAGACGTCGTCGACATCGTCAATGCCGCTCAGGCCGAGATCTACGCCGTGGCGGACAAGCGTGGCGGGGATGACTACGCGGTCCTTGGCGATGTGCTTGAGGCGACGGTCGACGAGATCGAGGCCGCCTCGGGCAAGTCCGGTGAGATGACCGGAGTCCCCACGGGGTTCACCGACTTCGACAACCTGACCAACGGCCTGCACCCCGGGCAGATGATCGTCGTGGCGGCGAGACCGGCTGTTGGGAAATCGACGTGGGGCTTGGATATAGCCCGGTCGGCGGCAATCAAGCACAAGATGGCTACCGTGCTCTTCAGCCTCGAGATGAGTCGCACCGAGATCACGATGCGACTGCTGTCGGCCGAGGCGTCCATCCAGCTGCAGAACATGCGTAAGGGCACGATGCGCGACGAGGACTGGACCAGGTTGGCGCGGACCATGGCCGAGGTCTCCGATGCTCCACTGTTCATTGATGATTCGCCGAACATGTCGCTCATGGAGATCCGGGCCAAGTGCCGCCGCCTCAAGCAGCAGCACAATCTTCGCCTGGTGATCATCGACTACCTGCAGCTGATGAGCTCGGGCAAACGCGTCGAGAGCCGCCAGCAGGAGGTCTCCGAGTTCTCCCGTGCCCTCAAGCTCCTGGCCAAGGAGCTCGAGGTCCCCGTCATCGCGATCTCGCAGCTGAACCGCGGCAGCGAGCAGCGCACCGACAAGAGGCCGCAGATGAGCGACCTTCGTGAATCCGGATGCCTCACCGCCGACGCACGGATCCTGCGGGCAGACACCGGCGCTGAGACTTCGATGGGTGAGCTGTATGCCGAGGGCGCCACCGACGTTCCGGTCTGGACGCTCGATGAATCCTTGCGCTACGTGCAAAGGCATCTGACCCATGTGTTCCCGACGGGCGTCAAGCCGGTGTTCCGCCTGACCCTGGCGTCAGGCAAGACGGTCCGAGCCACCGAGAACCACCCGTTCCTGGCCTACGAGGGCTGGACCCAGCTGGGCGACCTGCGCACTGGTTCGCGCGTGGCTGTGCCACGCCACGTTCCGGCGCCACACGACCTGAAGACGTGGGAGGACGACAAGGTCGTGCTGCTCGCTCGTATGCTCGGCGACGGTTCGTTCGTCAAGCGGCAGCCGATTCGGTACGCCAGCATCGATGAGCAGAACCTTGGGGCGGTCACCAAAGCGGCCATGGTCTTCGGCGTTGCGGCCGTACGTGATGACTACCCTGCTGCGCGCTGTACGACCTTGCGACTTCACGCACCCTTTCCTCTTGGCCATGGCAAGCGCAATCCGATCGCTGAGTGGTTGGACGAGTTGGCGCTCTTCGGTCTCCGCAGCCACGAGAAGTACGTCCCAGAGCCGATCTTCCACGTGTCCAAGAGGCAGATTGCCTTGTTCATCAGGCACATCTGGGCGACCGACGGGTCGGTCACCGTCAACAAGAGGGGCCAGGGTGGACGGATCTACTACGCGTCCACATCACGGCGTCTGGTTGATGACCTTTCGCGGCTCCTTCTGCGTTTCGGCATCTCTACGAGAACCCACATCACCAAGAAATCCGGGTATCGCGACGGATACACCATCGATGTCTCCGGAGTGGATGATCAGCGCCGCTTCCTGCAGGAGATAGGAGTCCATGGTGGTCGGTCCGTGCCCGCAGGGCGCCTCCTCGAGATCATCCGCGACAAGACGGCCAACACCAACGTCGATACTGTGCCGCTGCAGGTCTGGG
>PKWT01000009.1 GCA_003132125.1 Micrococcales bacterium
CCGTCAAGGACGCCAAACCGCGTGAGATCCCGGCCAAGTGGCTGGACAAACGCAGGGTGCTGGCGTTGAGGGTGGCAAGCGACAATCAGCGGGTCGCAATGATTACCACCGACATTGCTGGTGCCGACGAGCAAGTGGTGGTTGCCGGGATTGTCCGCTCTGGCAACGGTGGTGCCCTTTCCCTGGCCGCCGAACCACTTCGGGTCGGCTGGACGCTGACTGCTGCGACAGACCTTGCGTGGGCGGATGAAAGCACCCTGGCGGTCGTTGGCCAGATTGGTTCCAAGGCCGCGTTGGCACCGTACCTGGTGGAGATCGGTGGCAAGATCACGGCGTTGCCGCCGGTAGCCGGCCCGCGGCTGGTCACCAGCACTGGGGGGGTCAGGGGCATTGTGGTGATTACAGATCCGGGCAAGGTTCTGGCTCGCTCGGGCAACGGCTGGCAGCAGCTGCAGACCGGCACTGACTTCCTGATCCAAGGAGAGTAGACCGATCGTGATCAACTCTGTCGTCGAACCGCAACACGTCCCCATCCACAGGGCTCGGGGGCAGGTTGGCGATCCCGTCACCGGCTTCCCCCGACTATTGGGTCGTGGCAGCCAACTGGGACGGCAGGTGGTACGGCGCCATCGCAACATACGGCTACCCACTACCTGGTGACGACCGCGTACGTTGACGGAACAATTCCGTGAGTGCACTGAGGCGATCGTTCGCTTCTTAGCCACGCATTACCAACGTAGGTCCGGTTCAGGGCGTGCGCAGCACGGTGAAACCCTGAGCGGTCTGCAGAGGTACCCAGTGCAGCTCATCCTGTAATGCCAGGCGAAGCGGTGACTCCGAACGCAGCAGGGCATAGGTCGGCTTGGTCTCTGCGAGGAAGTCCTGCCATCCCCGACCGACCTCCACGGTGCGCAGGTAGGCCTGGACATAGTCCTTGTTGAATATCTCAGATCGCAGATCCATTACCGAGATCAGTTGTGGCTCACGCCAGAGCAGCCACCCACTCATTGACGGGTCGTTGAGGACGACCGACCGGGCAGGTGCGGCATCGAGGGTCGCTTGCAGCCGGTCGGGCACACCGCCTGGTTTCTGGGCGACGAGCGCAGTCACGGGAACCGCTATGACGGCGCAGGTGAGAACGAGCAGCGACCAGCGTCGCTTCGATCTTCGCCCTGGCGGCTGTGGTGCCGTGTGCCGCAGCGACTGGAGTGCTGACGCGGCCAAAGGTGCGGCGATGATCGCGCCAACGGGAATCGTGCGCACCATCGCGAGCGTCGATATGAACGCCACGACTGCCAGACCCACCTGCCACCACGGCGTCTTGTCCGGGGTTCTGATCCAGCCGAATACGGCCGCGGCAATCATGACCAGCGTCAGGATCGCCACAAAGCTGTTGCGCACCGGTGTGGGTTGCCACTCCTGAACGAACTCGGCCGCGATCTGTGATACGTCGAACGGGGCGAGAAGTAGACGCGGCCCGACTGGCGTCAGGGCGCAGACTCCGACGCTGGCCAAGGGAACGACCATCAGTCTCGCGGCTGCACGCACGGTGACGCGCCGGTCCAACCACAAGCCGACAATCACGACGATCCCGATCCCGATCCCGGTCAACCAGAGGCCGTGGCTGTTTGCCCAGACCCAGGTGAGTGGAATCAGCCACCACCGTGGGCGAAGGTCCTCGGCGGTCCGCCATGAAGCTCCAACCCAGACGGCCAACAGGACGAAGCTGACCAACTGCGGCCGTTCGCCAAGTCCGCCTGCGGTTCCGATGAGAGTTGCCAGGGCAATGATGAGCGCTGGGACGGTGTCCGCGACGTAGCGGGTGCACCAAAGGATTGCGGTGAACAAGAGCAGGATCGCGACGCACCGGAGCCATGCAACGGCAGGCAGCCCGAACCACTCGTAGCCCTTGAAGGCGACGAGCTCAGGAAGCCATTGGGTCACCACGAACGGCCTTGTGGCGAAGGGGTTCCAGGGGTCGGGCCCCACGAAGGCGCCGCCGTTCAGCAAGTATTCTCCGACCTTCAGATGCCACCATGCGTCGTTGTCGCTGACCGGGCGGATGCCCAGATACATCACGGCGGCGACAGATCCGATTGCGACGATGGCCGGAACGTGCGCGCTTTCCCCTCGGCCGCTGGCGAGGTCTCCTTTCATCCTGTCTACAGGTGCCGGTGGCGACCCCGTCGTCCGCGCCTCACTTGGCGAACTGGAGGCGTCCGGTGCTATTCGGCGGGTCATACCGGCTTCAGGAAGACGTAGCCGTTGTCTCGGCCGGTGACCCGCCAGTGGAGCTGTTGCTGCAAGGCTTCGGCCAGAGCCGAGTCTTCGCTGAGCAGCGCGGCGGTAGCACCGGTCCTGCTGATGAAGGCTTGCCACCCGGGCCCGACTCTCTCGTTGTTCCGGTAAGCCGTGAGGTATTCCAACGAGTAAACCTCGGAACGCAGGTCGGCCACGGGGATCAGCTGAGGTTCGGCCCACAGCAGCCAGCCGCTGATCGCAAACTGGTCCAGGACAACGGTCTTTGCTGGCAGGGCTGCCAGTTGGGGCTTGAGCCCTTCTGGCACGCCGAACGGCTTCTGCGCTATTGCCCCTGCCACAGGAAATGCGATCAACGCGGCGGCCAGCGACAGACCGAGCCAGGTGAGCACAGCGTGGCGAGCCAAGGTTCTGGGGGGCCGGAACCGTTGCTGTTGAAGGGCGCTGGCAAAGAGGGGAGCGGCGATAACGGCGCCGACGGCAACGGTGCGATACATGATGAGGGTCGCCGCGAACGCGATCCCCGCTAGTGCGATCTGCCACGTCGGAGGAACGCTGCGTGATCGCACCCAGGTCAGCAAGACGATCGTGATCATCGCCAAAGTGATGAGGGCGAACGGGTTGCGAGCCGATGTGGGCTGCCATTCCTGGATGAAGGGACCAGCGGCCGCCGACACGTTCAACGGCGTAAGCAGCAGCCGCGGTCCCACGGGCGTCAGAGCCGCCGCGACGAGACTGAGCGCTGGCACGAGCACTAGTCGCCGGGCGGTACGCCAATCCAGGCGCCGGTCGATGGCCAGGCCGAGGATAACCACGCCGCCCAATGCGATGCCGACCGGCCACAGCCCGTGGCTGCACGCCCACACCCAGGTGAGGGGGATCAACCACCAGCGCGGTCGCAGGTCCTCAGTCGATCGCCACCAAGCCGCGAGCGTGACCGCCAGGAGGATGAAGCTCACCAGTTGCGGACGCTCGGTCAGGCTTGCTCCGGCGCCGAGCATTGCCGCCAGTGCGGCGATGAGCGCAGGCACGGAGTCGGCGACCCGTCGACAAACCCACAGCAGGGCGCCCAGCAGCATCAGCATTGTGGCGCAACGCAGCCAGGCCACACCGGGCAGGCCGGCAATCTCGTACGCCTTCTGACCTATAACCTCCGGCAGCCATTGGGTCAGCACGAACGGCTGCGTGGCGAACGGAACCCATGGGTCATGACCGCTGAAGTGTCCGCCGTTCAGGAGGTACTGTCCCGTCTTCAGGTGCCACCAGATGTCGGGGTCACCAACCGGGCGAGTACCGGCCCTGACGGTCAGGCCCAGCGCCAGCAGTGCCAGCACACCGATCATCCAACGCGGTTCACGAGCGGTTGCACTGGCACTCGCCGCCGCCCCGTCGTCGTTGGCTCGGCTGTCACTGGCATGGTCCATCCAAACCTCGGCACTCATCGGGCCGCCAACAAGACGAATCCGGAGTCGGCGCCGAGCGACTGCCAGCCCAGGCGCTCGCGGAGAGCGGTCGCGATGGGGGACTCGGTTGCGACCAGTGCATACGTCGATCGAGTCGACCTGAGGAAGTCCTGCCAACCCGGCTCGACGGCCATAGTTCTGACGTAGGCAGCCAGATGAGCATGAGAGTAGATCTCGGTCCGGATGTCGATCGCAGGCGCTAACTGGGGCTCGGCCCACAGGAGCCAACCGGTCTTGTCGTCCTCGCAGAGAATCACTGTCCCTGCTGGGATGGCTGAGAGCTGCGCTCGCAAACCTTGGGGGACCCCAACAGGAGACTGTGCGATGGTCGCTGAAACGGGCACGGCGATGACAGCGGCAGCCAACACCAGAGTCAGCCACCCCAGTACATCTCGGCGGGTCACTGGTTCCACTGACGTTCTGAGATGTTGCTGCAAGGCTTGGGCCAGCAGCGGTGCCGCGAACACGGCCCCAACCGCGATCGTGCGGGACATCGCCAGAGTCGAAACCAACGACAGGCCGGCGAGCGCGATCTGCCACCACGGCGGCACCACGCGCGATCTGATCCAGCGAAGCAGCACGATGGCGAGCATGGCCAAGGTCAGGATCGCGTACGGGTCGCGGATGGAGGTTGGTTGCCACTCCCCTACGAAGTCGCGACCGTTGGCTCCCACCGTCAACGGGGTCAGAAGCAGCCGTGGCCCTACGGGTGTCAGGGCAGCCGCCACGAGACCCAAGGCGGGTATGGCGAGGAGTCGTCCAGCTTGTCTGCGGTCGAGCCTGTGGTCGATCGCGAGACTGGCCACGATGACGACGCCAAGACCAAGTCCGACGACCCACAGGCCGTGACTCATGGCCCAGAGCCAGGTCAGCGGAATGAGCCACCATCGGGGTTTGAGGTCCTCGGCCGTGCGCCACCAAGCGCCGACGGTGACTGCGAGCAGGACGAGGCTGATCGCCTGCGGCCTTTCCGTCATCCCCTCGCCGGCTGCGAGCACCGACGCGAAGGCTGCCAGCAGGCTGGGGACCGTTCCCGACACGCGGCGCGTGCTCCAGAGAGCCGCCGTGAGGAGAAGGAGCATCGACGCACACCTCAGCCAGGCGATCGCGGGGAGCCCTGCCGCGGCATACAGCTGTGCAGCCAGGATCGAGGGAAGCCACTCGGTCGGAACGAAAGGGCGCACGGGGTAGGGCGCCCACGGGTCTGGGAGACCAAAGCGGCCACCGTCGAGGAGGTACTGACCAACTCGCAGGTGCAGCCAGGGGCTGGGGTCGCTGACCGCGCGAAGGCCCGCTTTCGCCGTCGCCGCGACGATCACCAACGCAAGCCCCCAACACAACCAGCGCGCTACGTAGCCAGTTGGCAACACCACGTGTGTGCCCAGAGCGAACCGTGACCCAAAACCTCTGGCTTTGTCTGTATCGGGGGGCACGAGGTCAGTATTCGACACTTTTGCCACTCTTGTTCTGGAAACCATGCGCGACGCGCGGAAGGCAGCCATTTGTGCTTCACGAAGAAGCCGACGGTCATCTGAGGCGCATAGCAAGGGCGTGCCCAGGGCCGCATCCTCTGTTCGGCCGATCTTTGGTTGGATGAACGGTCCCCACTCCCGACGTATCGGGCGATGTCAGGCAGGCTCCGCAGTTGGCAGTCTTGAGGTTGGCCGCAGGAGCCTCACTCTCTGCGCAATCACCGCCCTGGAAGGGGACTGAAATGCTTTCCTACCTCGTCAAGCTTCAGGTCAAGGCCGCTGCACTGCGCAATGACCGCGGCGCCACAGCCGTTGAGTACGGCCTCATGGTCGCCCTGATCGCCATCGTCATCATCGCCGCCGTGACCATTCTGGGCAAGAACCTCAGCAGCCTCTTCAACACGGTCGCGACCAGCGTTTAGCCCGCTGGTCGCCGAGTGCTCTGCCGTTCACTTCTTCAGCAGCCGTTCACGTGGCCGTCACAGGGTTTCTTGCTCGTGACGACCACGTGGGCCACCGCGGTTGGGTGGGGGCGTCATGTTCCCTTACGGCAGTGACGTCGTGTTTCATACTGGGTACCAACCTCAGCAGCCTCTTCAACACGGTTGCGACCAGCGTCTGAGCTGATCGCGGAATGGTGGGGTCATGAGTCTTTTCAAA
>PKWT01000433.1 GCA_003132125.1 Micrococcales bacterium
GCCGGTCGGACCTTCTCTTTGCCGGTCGGGTCTCGACATCGAGCAGGCGTGTCAGTGATGGCACAGCATCGCGGATGCTCTTTCAATGACGGACCTGCGCCATGTGCCCACGGATTCGGATCCGCCTGAGCGAGAATGCGAGTGTGAGCATCGAGTACTCCACCGGCAAGCTGCTTGTCGCGACACCTCGCACGGTCGGGGACGTCTTCCGGCGCAGCGTCGTCCTCGTGCTGCAGCACGACGAGGACGGGGCGCAGGGTGTCATCCTCAACCGCCCGATGGTGGCGCCCATCTCGGCTGTGCTGCCTTACTGGCAGGACTACGTCACCGCTCCGCCCAACATATTCCAGGGCGGCCCGGTCGCGCTGGACTCGGCGCTCGGTCTGGTGACGGTCCCCGGCGACAAGGTGGAGGAGCCGTTGGGGGTTCGACTGTTGTTCGGCGGGATCGGGCTGGTCGACCTCGACATCCCGCCGGTCGTGGTGATGCCCGAGGTGGCCGGGCTTCGGATCTTCGCCGGCTACGCCGGGTGGTCGCCCGGTCAGCTCGACGACGAGATCGCGGCCGGAGGCTGGTACGTCGTCGATTCCGAGGCTCGGGACGCGTTCACGTCTGAGCCGGAGACGTTGTGGTCCACCGTCTTGCGTCGACAGCGTGGCAATCTCGCATTCGTCGCGAGCTTCCCCGAGGACCCCACGATGAACTGAGGCGTCATCCCAGCCGTGGGCACCCGGCCTACCGGCTTGGTTAGACTTGGGCATATGAGCGCATTGCAGACTGCCGTGAACGGGCTGGACGACCCGAACGACCCGCACGCACCTCAGCGACAGCCCTCTGAGCCTTCGAGGTCGCCCTTGACGACCACAGGGGTGATCGAGCGCGAGCAGGTCGACACGCAGTTCCAGGAGCCGGGCGACCACGAGCGCTTCGCGCACTACGTCCGCAAGAACAAGATTATGGAGAGCGCGCTGTCCGGCGAGCCGGTGGTCGCGCTCTGTGGCAAGGTCTGGGTCCCCGGACGTGACCCCAAGAGGTTCCCGGTGTGTCCGACCTGCAAGGAGATCTACGCGGGTTTGTCTGGCTCGGAGGACGGCAAGGGCTGAGCCGGAGCGCCGCGCCGGAGGCGACACCCGATAACACATCGCTCCGCCGTTGGATGCCAGTGGGCCCCGGCATGTCCGCGGCCGAATCTCGTTACTATCAATGGCATATGAGCACCGCGGCCGCCTCCAGTCTTTCACCAGCATTCCCGGAGCGGGCCGCATGGGGGACCGCATCCAAGCTGCGGTCCTGGCAGGCGGGCGCGCTCGACCAGTACCTTCGCTCGACCCCCCGTGACTTCCTCGCGGTGGCCACGCCAGGTGCTGGAAAGACCACCTACGCCCTGCGTCTGGCGACCGAGCTGTTCAACCGGGGTGTCATCAGCCGAGTCACCGTCGTGGCTCCAACCGAGCACCTGAAGACGCAGTGGGCCGATGCGGCGTCGAGGGTCGGGATCCGGATCGACCCACGGTTCACCAACGCGGCCGGGCGCCATGGCGCGGAGTACGACGGGGTGGCGGTGACCTACGCGCAGGTGGCCAGCAAGCCGTCGCTGCACCGGGCGCGCACCGAGGCCGCGCACACGCTGGTCATCCTGGACGAGATCCACCACGGCGGCGACAACCTGTCGTGGGGCGATGCGATCCGCGAGGCCTTCGAGCCGGCCACCCGTCGCCTCGGTCTGACCGGCACGCCGTTTCGCTCCGACACCAGCCCGATCCCCTTCGTGCGCTACGAGNNTGGCGCACCAAAGCTGGTGACGAGATCTCGGCCAGGCTCGGGGAGCCGATGACCAAGGATGCGACGGCCCAGGCGTGGCGCACCGCGCTGGATGCCAAAGGCGAGTGGATCCCGTCGGTCCTCGCGGCAGCGGACAAGAGACTGACCGAGGTACGCCGCGTCGTGCCGGATGCCGGCGGGCTGGTGATCGCGTCCAACCAGACCCAGGCCCGGGCCTATGCCAAGATCCTTGGCGGCATCTCGGGCGAGCGCCCCGTTGTGGTGCTCTCGGACTACGCGGGGTCGTCCGGCAAGATCGAGGAGTTCGCCCAGGGCAACCAGCGCTGGATGGTCGCTGTCCGCATGGTGTCCGAGGGGGTGGACGTCCCGCGGCTGTGCGTCGGTGTCTATGCCACGTCGACGGCGACTCCGCTGTATTTCGCCCAGGCCGTCGGCCGTTTCGTTCGCGCGCGGCGTCGGGGAGAGACAGCGTCCATCTTCCTGCCGAGCGTGCCGCAGATCCTCGAGCACGCAGCCCGGCTGGAGGACGAGCGTGACCATGCCCTGGACCGGGTCCGCAGGCCTGGCGACGAAGCCTCCTTCTGGTCAGCCGAGGATGACCTCCTCGCGGCGGCCAACCGGACCGGCTCGACCGCGGATCTTGAACAGGCGTCGTTCGAGGCGCTCGAGTCTGATGCCGAGTTCGACCACGTGCTCTTCGACGCCCAGCAGTTTGGCCTCAACGCCGAGGTGGGCAGTGCCGACGAACAGGAGTTCCTCGGGCTGCCCGGTCTGCTCGAGCTCGACCAGGTGGCCACCCTGTTGCGCGCGCGGCAGTCGGCACAGAAGGGCTCCGGCCGCACGAAGGCTGATCCTGCGCTTGCCACGCACCGGGCGATGGCGTTGAAGCGCAAGGAGCTGAACTCGCTCGTGTCCGCCTACGCCCGCAAGACCGGTGCGCCGCACGCCGTGGTGCACGCTGACCTGCGCAAGAGCTGTGGCGGGCCAGCTCTGGACCTGGCCAGCGCCGAGCACGTCGGCCAACGGATCGAGATGATCCGGCGCTGGTTCGTCGGCCGTCGCTGAGTCCGTGAGTCTGTGAGTCCGTGNNATCCGTCAACCGTCTAGCTGGGGTGTGGGATGCACGGGTAACGATCTATCGGACCGGTGGACACCATGTGGCTGAACATGGACCGGCCCAACAACCTGATGGTCATCGACTCGGTCATGTGGTTCGAGGAGACGATCGACTGGGAGCTGCTCGGCCCCCTGCTCCAGCGTCGCCTGCTCGACCGCTACCCGGTGTTCTCTCAGCGGCCGGTGCCACCGTCCAACCTGTTCGAGCTGCCGCGTTGGGAGGACGATCCCGACTTCGACCTCAGCCGGCACCTCAGACGGGTCACGCTGCCGGTGCCTGGCAACGAGGAGACGCTGCAACGCTACGTCGAGAGTCGGATGAGCGTGCCGTTCGACCGCACTTACCCCCTGTGGGAAGTGACCCTGGTCGAGGGCTACGGCAGCGGCTGCGCGCTGGTGTCGCGGTTCCATCACTCGCTCGCCGATGGGCTCGCCCTGTCGCAGGTGCTGCTCTCGCTGACCAACTCCTCAACCGCCGTTGACGTCGAAGAGGTTGAGGCACAGGAGTCGTCGTCCCCACGTCCGGGCGGCTTCCTGGGCGCGGCCCGGAGGCTGCGAGACGCGGGCGCCCAGACGTTGCTCGGCGGGTTGCACGCCGTCTCCCTGCTGCCAGAGCTGGCCAACCCGTCT
>PKWT01000415.1 GCA_003132125.1 Micrococcales bacterium
GTACGGCACCGAACAGGGCCGAGACGACGACGATCCAGCGGTTCGCGCGGCGTCGGGCGACGGAGTCCATCGAGGTCAGGTCGAGGGCGTCATAGAGGACGCCGGTGTAGAGGTCCGCGACCGGGACCGCCGGCGCGGAGCCCAACCGGGTGTTGTGGGCGATGTCGGCGCGGAGGTTGGCGCTGACCCCGAGCTGCTCCGGGGCGTCGGGCTGTGCGCTGATCAGGGCCAACGTGGCAGCCACCTCGGCCCGGGTCGCGGCGAGCTCGGGGAACGAAAGGCGCTCAGGGTCGGCGGACCTTCCCCGGCTGCGTCCGGTCTTGGTCTCCGACGGCGGAAGCAGGATCAGCACGCCACAGAGCGTAGGCCGGGTGACCGGGGATGTGCTCCAAGGGTTCTGGCTAGGGTGGCTCCCATGCCGAAGCGTTGGGTCAATCTTGTCAAGGACAAGGCGCCACAAGGCGGCCCGGCAGCCGATCATGCCCAGTTGGGTCAGGCCTTCGATGCCGTGCGTGCCGAGCTCAACGTTCCTGGTGACTTCCCGCTGGAGGTCCTTGCGGAGGCGGCCGCGGTTGCCCGCACGGCTGCGCTGCCGCAGCGTGACGAGACCGCCGTCCCCTTCCTCACCATTGACCCGCCCGGGTCCATGGACCTTGACCAGGCGATGTTCATCGAGCGTTCCGGCAGGGGCTACCGGGTGCGTTATGCGATTGCCGACGTCCCAGCCTTCGTCGCGCCCGGCGGAGCCATCGACGTCGAGGCGCGCAAGCGCGGACAGACCCTGTATGCCCCCGACCGTCGCACCCCGCTGCACCCCGATCTGCTCGGTGAGGACGCTGCCAGCCTGCTCCCGGACCGGGTGCGGCCAGCCTTTGTCTGGGACATGCAGCTCGACTCCGATGGCGAGGGCACCTCGGTCGACGTCTATCGCGCCATGGTGAGCAGCAAGAGACGGCTCAACTACGCGGAGGTCCAGGTAGCGGTCGACACCGGGTCTCCCGGCGAATGCCTCAGCCTGCTGCGGGAGGTCGGCGAGCGACGTATCGCCCTGGAGCTTGGCCGCGGCGGGGCGAGCCTTCCCATCCCCGAGCAGGTGGTCAGCATGGCTCCGGACGGCACCTACGTCCTGGCCCTGCGCCCCCCGGTTCCGGCGGAGGACTGGAACTCTCAGATCTCGCTGTTGACCGGGATGGCTGCCGCCGAGATGATGCTGCACGCGGAGGTCGGCGTCCTGCGCACCATGCCCGACCCGGACCACAACGTGATCCTGCGCTTCCGCCGCCGGGCGCGCGCGTTGGGAGTCACCTGGCCGGCCGAGATGCTGTATGGCGACCTGTTGCGTTCCTTGGACCGCAACGACCCCAAGCATCTGGCCCTCATCCACGCGGCGACGTCGCTGTTCCGTGGCGCCGGCTACACGCCGTTCGACGGCGGGGTGCCGGCGCTGACAGTGCATGCAGCGCTCGCCGCTCCCTACGCGCACGTGACGGCACCCTTGCGCCGGCTCGTCGACCGCTTCGGCCTGATCGTCTGCGAGTCGATCTGCCGTGACACCCCGGTCCCGGACTGGGTGCGCCAAGCGCTGCCCACCCTGCCGGAGATCATGACCGCATCGGAACACCTGGCCAACACCATGGAGCGGGCCTGCATGGACGCGGTCGAGGCTGCAGCGATGCAGCACCGCGTGGGTGAGACCTTCCGCGCTTCTGTCATCGACGTCACTGGCACCGGCGGCCTGGTTCAGCTCAGCGATCCTGCGATTCTGGCTCACGCGGACGGGCTGTCCCTGGCCGGCACCGAGGCCATGGTCGAGCTCGTCGAGGCTGATGTCGCCACGCGTACCGTCCGCTTCCAGGTTGTGGGTGGCGTCAGCGCCCAATGACGCCAGACGCGATGCCAGACGTGATGCCGAGACTCGTGGCCACAGACCTCGATGGCACGCTGCTGCGCAGTGACGGCACGTGTTCGGAGCGGACACGGGCATCGCTGGCTGCGGTTGAGCTGGCGGGCATCCAGGTCGTGCTGGTGACCGCCCGTCCGCCTCGGTGGCTGCATGAGCTCGTCGATCTTGTTGGAGAGCACGGGGTCGTCCTCTGCGGTAACGGGGCGTTCGTCTACGACGTGCGCGCCCGAAAGATCCTGAGCGAGCGTTGTATGCCGGCCGGAGTCGTCGGGCAGATAGCGGAAGACCTCAGGGACGCGCTGCCGGGTGTTGCGTTTGCCGTGGAGAACCGGTTGGGTTTTGGCAGGGAATGGGGTTTCGGTGACGAGCGCACGACGGCGCAAGATCTGACGGCCGCATCGCTCGAGGAGCTGCTCGATCCGCTGCCGGGCAAGATGCTCGCTCGGTGTGACAGCGTGCCCGCCGAGCGCTTCCACCGCGTGGTCGAGGAGGTCGTCGGCGATCGGGCTGTCGTCTCCTATTCGGGCGCCTCAGGGCTCGCGGAGATCAGCGCGCGGGGTGTGACCAAGGCAGCCGCGCTGGGGGAGTGGTGTGCCTCGCAGGGCATCGATCCTGCCGACGTCTTTGCGTTCGGCGACATGCCCAACGATCTGCCCATGCTCACCTGGGCAGGCCGGTCCTTCGGCGTGGCCAACGCGCATCCAGATGTCCTCGAAATGGTGGATGAGGTGTGCGCCTCCAACGACGACGACGGGGTTGCCCAAGTGCTGGAGACGGCGCTGAGGCGGCAACAGGCGGGATGACCGGAGCGTCCTCCGGGTGACCAGGAGCGGGCAGGGGTGCGGGCTTCGTTGGATGACCGGGGACGGGCTTCGTTGGATGACAGAGTTCGAGTTCCGCTGTCGCGCAACGGAATTGGTGGGTCGCTCTACTTGCAGTAGAACAAGTGT
>PKWT01000263.1 GCA_003132125.1 Micrococcales bacterium
GGCCTTGTTCGGCGGCTTTGAGCGGCCTCAACTGAGCAAAGGTCGGTCTGGAGCGTCAGCCGAGCAGGACGCGGGCCAGCAGGTCGACTGCCGCCTGCGCGCTCCACTCCATCGTCGCCGAGCCCACCGTGAACTCGGTCCACGACCAGCCAGGGACGTCCTCGGAATCCCCCCACCTGGGAGTCACCGCAAGGTGCTCGCGCTCCATGACGGTGACCACCCGCTCGGTGACCACGTCGCTGGGTGACTCGACGAAGATCCGGAATGCGTTGCAGTGCGGCTTCGTTGGGAAGGTACGAATCCCCTTTGCTGCCAACAGTTCCGCCATCTTCACAGCTCGTGCATGGTATTCCGCCATACGCGGCAGCTCCTCGCGCAGCCCACGAAGGGCAGACACGGCATACGGGAGCATCGTCCACAACGTGCCGCCGTGACGGCTGCGCCAGAGCCGGACCTCGTCGATGACGTCCTCGGGTCCGGCGACCACTGCGCCGGCCAGCCCCCGCAGGCCCTTGTAGAAGGAGACATAGACCGTGTCGGCCAGCGCAGCGATCTCCGCAGGGCTGTGTCCCAGGTAAGGGGCGGACTCCCAGATCCGCGCGCCGTCGAGGTGGAGTGGCACGCCGCGATCGCTGCACGCCCGTGAGAACGCCTCAAGCTCTTCCCACGAAGGGAGCAGGTAGCCGCCATCACGAAGCGGTATCTCCAGCAGCGCCGCACCAAGCTCGCCGGGGATGGCCGCCAGATGGTCGACGGTCGGGAGGACGCCGCCGGTCGTCACGCCGGCGGTGAGCAGCGCCCACTCGAAGCCGTTGAGCAGCCGGGGGCCGTCCTGCTCGTGGAGCAGCAGGTGGGACAACGCCGGAATGGCGATGCGCCTGCTGCCCAGCCGATCACTCCAGACCCGCAGCGTCGACTGCTGCGCCATGATGCCGCTCGGGAACATCACCGCCGCAGGCTTGCCGAGCACTGTGGCGACCCGGCTCTCCAGGGCTGCGACCGGACCGCCATCGCCGTATCGGTCCCAGGTCGATTCGCCGGACCCGTCCAGCGAGTCGAGCTCGGCGATGATGCTGCGCAGCTCGTCCTGTGGTGACACGGGGTGCCGGCCCATCAGGTTGCGCTCAACGCCGAGCATCGCCAGGCGACGGCGTTCGTCCAGGGACAGAGCGTGCGTCGGTTCAGTCATGACACCCGACATTAGGCTGAAAGAACATCCGCTCAAACGGGAGGGCACCATGCCGGGCAAGGCAAGAGCACTGACCAACGTCGTCAAGCTGGGCGTCAAGTACGGCCCGGTGGCGTACGAGGCGATCAAGCATGGCAGGGAGCCGGTCATGGAGCTCGCCCAGAAGCAGATGAACAAGCTGACCGCTCGCAAGCAGGCTCTCGCCCACGCAAAGGGGCTCATGGACGGCTCGGTGATGCCCGTGTGGGAAGGCGACGTGCAGGTGTGGGTCGTCTTCAACGGCAACGAGCCGATCGCGAGCCATCCCACCGCGACAACTCCGCTAACGCAGCTGATCGAGGGCTACGACTTGGCCAAACGCATCCGGCCGACCGACGACCAGCGCCCGAAAGCCAATCCCCTCAAGGCCATTCGTCGCAAGAGGTAAGGCCGATCGCAAGAAACACCAGTGCTGCACGACGTTAAGGGCCGCAAGAGGTAGCTGTTCCCGCTGTAGTGGTCAGGGAGTGGGGTCGTGGGCGTCATACCTCAGGAAGCCTCGCTGCCATGCAGTGAGCGCCACCACCGCGACAACACAGGCGATGCCGCCTGCGATGGCGGCAAAGGCCTCGCTCGACACCGTGGCGACAGACCCGGACACGAGGTCGCCGAGCCGCGGACCGCCGGCGACGACCACGATGAACACGCCCTGCAAACGGCCGCGCAGGTGATCGGGGGTGGCCGCCTGCAGGATCGTCGTGCGAAAGACGGCGCTCACCGAGTCGGCCGCACCGGCGCAGGCGAGGAAGAAGGCACCCACCAACAGAGCCGACGACCTGGTCCACGCTCCGCCGGCCAAAGCCACCGAGATCCCGAAACCCGAGATCGAGACCCCCCACAACGCGACGCAGACCACGACGGCCAGACCCTGGCGCCGCAGATGGCCGAGCTTGCCCGAGAACACCATTGCCACGATTGAGCCGACGGCGACCGCGGCCGCCAGGTAACCGACCGTCCTGGCCCCACCTCCGAAGGCCAGCACCGCCACGGCAGGGAACAACGCGCGCGGCATGGCCAGGACCATGGCGCAGAAGTCCGAGAGAAACGTCATCCGCACGTTGGGGCGAGTTCCCAGGAACCGCAACCCATCGAGGACGCTGGCGAGTCCCGGGCGGCCACGCCCCAGCGCGTCCGGATGCGGCTGCGGCGGGATCGGGGGCAGTCGGAACAGACCCCACATCGCTGCCGTGAACAGGACCACGTCCGCGCCGTACGCCGGGGTGTAGCCGCGCCAGGCGACCAGGAATCCGGCCAGCAGCGGGCCGACCGTGAGCGCAACGTTGAACGCGAAGACGGTCAGCGCATTGGCTGCCGGAAGGAGATGGCGTGCCAGCAGTCGCGGGTAGATGGCCGAGCGGGCGGGGCTGACCACCGCGAACCCGGCGCTGTTGACAGCCACCAGGAGATAGAGAACCAGCGGGTTGGTGTTGCCCAGCCAGGCCTGCATCATGGTGAGGATGCCGGAGGCCCACATGACCGCGCTGGCCACGAGGGCGACGATCCGTCGGTCGTGCGCGTCGATCAGCGCACCGCCATACAGACCCATGATGATGATCGGCACGAGTGCGAACAGACCCACCAGCCCGACCGAGAACGACGACCCGGTCAGCTCGTAGACCTGCAACCCGATCGCCACCACGGTGAGCTGACTGCCAACGCCGGC
>PKWT01000202.1 GCA_003132125.1 Micrococcales bacterium
TGATGGAGTCCTCCGCCGGTCTGGGTGCAGGTCTGGACTGGAAGACGAGCCTGCAGGAGCTGACCGCCGCCGGCTCGCTCGGGGTGCCGGAGTACCGCGTTACCGAGACGGGTCCCGACCACGAGAAGATGTTCCAAGCCGAGTCGGTGGTCGGTTCCGAGCTGCTGGGATCGGGTTCGGGGCGCAGTAAGAAGGAGGCGGAACAGAAGGCCGCCGAGATCGCCTGGACCGAGCTGAACCGCAGGGCGGATGCGGTTCTCTCCAGTGAGGTGGAGCCTGCCCGCCCCGGCACTGACGACCCTGATGAGTTTGCCCAGGGTGAGGACGAGCTCGTCACCCGACAGGATGCCTGAGCTTCCCGAGGTCGAGGTGGTCCGTCGCGGACTGCACGAGCACGTCGTCGGGCGCCGTATCGAGATTGCAGGCTTTGTTGGCGCCCGCGTCGTTCGTCGGCATCTGCCGGGTCCGGTGGATCTGGCAGATCGACTGCACGGCAATGTGATTCACGCCGCTGAACGTCGGGGCAAGTACCTATGGCTGGCGCTCAAGGCGCCCGATGGTCATCCGCAGAGCCTCATCATCCACCTCGGGATGAGCGGTCAGCTGCTCGTCGAGGCAGCCAGCGCGCCGCACGAAGCTCACCTGCATGCGACCTTCGACTTCGCCGATGACGGACCGCAGCTTCGCTTCGTGGACCAGCGCACGTTCGGTGGCATGGCCCTGGCCGATCTGGTGCCCGATCCATATGTCGCAGCCGTCGGCGCGGGGTCACAGACCTGGGGCATCCCGGAGAGCATCACGCACATCGCCCCGGATCCCCTGGAGCCAGCCTTTGACCAGGGGTCGGTCATCGCTCGGCTCAAGGCGCGGCATACGGCAGTCAAACGGTCCCTCCTCGATCAGGGACTCATCTCAGGTATCGGTAACATCTACGCGGACGAGGCGTTGTGGCGCGCCCAGATCCACGGCGAACGGGAGTCCTCCGCGTTGTCGAAGCCGGCGCTTGGGCGCCTGATCGAGCATGCCCGCGACGTGATGCTCGAAGCGCTGCAGCATGGTGGCACGAGCTTCGACGCGTTGTACGTCAACGTCAACGGCGCCAGCGGCTACTTCGATCGATCGCTGAACGCCTATGGCCGCGAAGGCGATCCGTGCCTGCGGTGCGGCAGCCCCATCCGGCGCGAGGCATTCATGAACCGCTCGTCATATTCCTGCCCCCGGTGCCAGCCGCGACCCAGAACGGTCGGCTAGGCCTCGCCGGGGTAACGAACTCCCAGGTCGGCACGGGCTTGGTCGATCAGCTCGAGGATCGCGATTGTGTCCGCGTGGGGGACGCGTGGGCTCTCGAGCAGGCCTGCGCGAAGACACCGCTCGACCTCCTCGATCTGAGGGCCGTATGCCGTCTCGTCACCGTCCACCCGGGACTCACCCTCGCTCGTGGTGACCACGAGCCGCCTGGGGTTGAGGAACCACGGCTCGACCGAGATCGAGCCGGCCGTCCCAGCGATCGTGGCCCGCCCGGGTGTCGATGCCGTGGTGGCGCAACGCAGCTGGGCGGTGGGGCCCGAGTCATAGCCCCACTGCAGAGCAACGGTGGCATCTGAGCCGGTCGGGGAGAGCGTGCCGAGCACCTGCTGGGTGTCGGGTCGGCCGAGGAACAACCAGGCAAAGTGCATCGGATAGACGCCCAGGTCGAGCAGGGCTCCGCCTCCGTTGTCCAGGTCAAAGAGACGGTGTGCAGGGTCGAACTGGACCTCGATGGAGAAGTCGGCGTGCACTGCAACGACGTCGCCGATGACTCCTTGGGCCACGAGCTCCTGGGCCTTGAGGATCAGTGGGTTCGCTCGCATCCACACCGCCTCCATGGCAAAGACGCCCTTGTCCCTGGCCGCGGTCAACACCTCACGAGCGTGGGCAGCGTTGAGGGTCAACGGTTTCTCGATCAAGACGTGCTTGCCTGCATCGATCGCCATCAGTGCCTGGTCGCGGTGGAAGGGGTGCGTGGTGGCGATGTAGACGATGTCGACGTCGGGATCCTCGACCACGGACCGGTAGTCACCGTGGCTGTGGCTGGCGTCGAAGCGTGCGGCGAAGGCGGCTGCGCGGTCAGCGTCACGTGCCGCGACGGCATACAGCATGTTGTTGCCGTGATGAAGATCGGCAGCCATCGAGGCGGCAATCCCACCAGTGCCAAGGAATCCCCATCGGATCGGCCGGTCTGCCGTGATCTGGTACATGTCCCAAGCCTAGGTGTTGGCGGGAGTCGCCTCGTAGGCTCGGGACATGGAGCGCGTCACGATGTTCGTCCGCGGGCGGGTTCAGGGAGTCGGGTTCCGATGGTGGACCCGTGCGCGTGCCCTCGAGCTGGGCCTGACCGGTTTCGCCCGCAACATGGCCGACGGGCGGGTCGAGATCTGTGCCCAGGGTCCGGCAGAGGCGATCGATCGGCTCCGTGCTCTGATCGAGGAGGAGCCGTCGACGACGCGTCGCCCNNTGAGATGTGACTAGTCCCTGCCGTTGACCTGCGGCGACGCCGGTGAGACTCTGGAAGTGCCCCCATGTGGGCTGGCGCTTCTCAAGCGTCCTCAATGAGTTGTCCATCGCCCTTCGCACGTGCGGAGGATCTCCACGGAGTTGGTATGGCCAAGGCGCTGCTGGGTCAGCGAGCGTATCGGGACGATCGTCTTGTCCTTGAAAGCGCTCGACTCAGGTCGCGGGTTCGCGATCTGGAGACCGTTATCGAACATCTACAACATGACAACGATCGGCTGCGCGCAGACCAGCCGACAGATGTCCAGGCGGTTCGACAACCCGTCCACTGACTTCTGAGCACTCTGACTTCTGAGCACTCTGACTTTCTGAGCACTCTGACTTTCTGAGCGCTCTGGGCAGGGCGCGGGGCAGACTCCCGATCGCGGGCAATCCCCGCCCGTCGCGCTCCTCGCCGGTACAGTGAGGCCGTTCATCGCCGCACCAGAGGAGCCCATCGCACGTGTACCTCAAGAGCCTGACCCTGCGTGGTTTCAAGTCGTTTGCGTCGGCGACCTCGCTCCAGCTTGAACCAGGCATCACCTGCATCGTTGGCCCCAACGGGGCAGGCAAGTCCAACGTCGTCGACGCCCTTGCTTGGGTGATGGGCGAGCAGGGGGCCAAGAGCCTGCGCGGCGGCAAGATGGAGGACGTCATCTTCGCCGGGACCGCCGGGCGCGCTCCGCTGGGGCGGGCCGAGGTCTCGCTGACGATCGACAACACCGACGGTGCGCTGCCGATCGACTACGCCGAGGTCACGATCGCGCGGACGATGTTTCGCAACGGTGGCTCCGAGTACGCCATCAACGGCACGCCCTGTCGCCTGCTGGACGTTCAGGAGCTGCTCTCCGACTCCGGCATCGGCCATGAGATGCACGTCATCGTCGGCCAGGGACAGCTCGACGCGATCCTGCGGGCCACGCCCGAGGAACGTCGCGGCTTCATCGAGGAGGCCGCCGGTGTCCTGAAACACCGCAAGCGCAAGGAACGCGCACTGCGCAAGATGGAGGCGATGGAGGCCAACCTCACCCGGGTCAACGACCTGACCGGCGAGATTCGCCGACAGCTCGGACCGCTGGGTCGCCAGGCCGAGGCTGCGCGCAAGGCGGCCACGATCCAGGCCGATGCCCGCGACGCACGGCTTCGGTTGCTTGCCGACGACCTCGTCCAGCTGACCAGCACCCTCGAGCAGGAGGTCGCCGACGAGACTGCCCTGATCGCCCGTCGCACCGAGGTCGAGGACGCGCTGTCCGTCGTTCGCTCGCGCTCGGCGGCGCTCGAGCTAGAGGCGCAGGAGGCAGCGCCGTTGGTGGCTCGCGCGCAAGAACGCTGGTTCGCCCTCTCTTCGTTGCGCGAGCGTCTCGTGGCGACCGGGTCGCTGGCCGCCGAACGTGTCCGGCTTCTCTCGGATGATGAGAACGACAACACGGACTACGGTTCCCGTGATCCCGAACAGCTGCGGACGCAGGCCGCCGCTCTCCGTCAGCAGGAGCAGGCGCTGATTGCAGAGAGCGCGCAGGCCAAGGATGCGCTCGACGCCGCTGTCGCCCACCGCACCCAGATCGAGATCGCGCACGCCGCCGAGACTGCTCGTCTCACCCGTCTCCTTCGCGCAGCCGCAGATCGCCGTGAGGGTCTGGCGAAGCTCGCCGGCCAAGTGGGTGCACGGGCCAGCCGGATCGAGGCTGGAGAGGCCGAGATCGGCCGCCTCCAGCAGTCCCTCGAACAGAGCAGGGCACGCGCAGCGCAGGCTGAGAGGGAGTTCGCCGGACTGGAAGCATCGGTTGCCGTTGAGGAAGAAGGCGAAGAGGGCCTGGACGCCGCCTACGAGAGGGCGGCGGCTGTCCTGGATCTGACCGAGGCCGAAGTGTCGCAGTGGCGCGAGGCGGAGCGGGGCGCCGACCGTGACCGGTCCAACTCCCTTGCCCGGCTCGAGGCGCTCGAGCTCAACCTGCGACGCAAGGACGGCGCCGCCGCGCTTCTTGCCGCAGGCGATGAGCTGCATGGCCTGACCGGTTCGGTTGCTGCACTCCTTCAGGTCAAGGCAGGACACGAGGCCGCTGTTGCTGCCGCCCTGGGCTGGGCCGCAGACGCCGTGGCTGTGGACTCGGTGCAGGCCGCGCGACGCGCTGTGGCGACGTTGCGCGAGCAGGATGCCGGCCGGGCCGGTCTGCTCGTGGGCGCCACCGCAACGACCACCGAGGTCGCCAGCTGGCCACGGCTGACCGGCACCGCCGTCTGGGCCCGAGACGTGGTCACCTGTCCGGCCAGCGTGCGACCGGCGATTGAACAGCTGCTGGATCGCGTTGCCCTTGTTGATGATCCGTCGACCGCAGTGGATCTGGTCGACCGCGGTCTGGGCATCACGGCAGTCACCCCCGACGGCGACGTCTTCGCGCCCGGCTTCGTCCGTGGTGGCAGCGCCTCAGCACCCAGCCTGATCGAGATCCAGGCGGCCGTCGACGAGACACGTGACAAGGCCCAGGACGCGGTTCGTCGAGGAGAGCAGGCCAAGTTCGCCCTCGCGACTGCCACTGAGGCGGCGACAGCAGCCAACGACGCGGTCGAGGCCGCACTCGAGCGCCTCCACGAGTCCGACGCCAGGATGGCTGCCGTCGCTGAGCGGCTGGGACAGCTTGGAAGCACGGTTCGGGCCGGGCGTGGCGAGTCCGAGCGGATCGAACGGGCAATCGCCGCGGCCGAGTCCGCATTGGGAAGTGACCGCGCCGAGTACCTCGCGCTGCGTGAGCGGCTGGACGACGCGAGCGCTGACCCGGGCGAAGAAGAACCCTCGAGCGGCGAACGCGACCGGCTCGAACAGGGCGCCACCGAGGCACGCGCCGCCGAGACCGACCTGCGACTGAGCTTGCGCACCCGGGAGGAGCGCGCCCGGGCCATGAAGGGGCGGGCCGAGTCGCTGGAGGCGGCTGCCCGCTCCGAGCTTGCCGCACGTGAGCGGGCGGCGGCACGCAGGGAGCGTCGCAAGCGAGAGGCAGCGGTGGCGGTCGCGGTCGGTCGCGGCGCGGCATACGCGGTGCAGGGTGTGGCTCGCGCGCTGGAACAGGCGACCTCCGAGCGCGTTGGCGCCGAACGCGGACGCACAGAGCGTGATGCCGCGCTGACCGTTGTCCGGCGCGAGATCGGCGCGCTGGGTGATGATCTGCGCGATCTCACCGACTCGGTCCATCGCGACGAGGTGGCACGTACCCAGCAACGGTTGCGCATCGAGACCTTGCAGGCCAAGGCGATCGAGGAGCTGGGCATCGACCCGGAGGTGCTGGTCGAGGAGTTCGGCCCGCACCNNTGACTCCGACGGTGACTCCGACGATGGCCGATCCGAGGTCGCCGACGTTGGCGCAGAACGGGCAAGCGTTCCCTACGTCCGCGAGGCCCAGGCCAAGCGGCTGCGCTCAGCCGAGCGCAAGCTCTCCTCCTTGGGCCGGGTCAACCCCCTGGCGCTGGAGGAGTACGCCGCGCTCGAGGAACGCCACAAGTTCCTGACCGAGCAGCTCGAGGACCTCAAGAACTCCAAACGCGATCTCATGGACATCGTTCGCGAGGTCGACGAGCGGGTCGAGAAGGTCTTCGCCGAGGCCTTCTACGACACCGCAGCCCAGTTCGAGGGCGTCTTCAGTCGGTTGTTCCCCGGTGGCGAGGGTCGACTGATCCTCACCGACCCCGACAACATGCTGACCACCGGTATCGAGGTCGAGGCCCGGCCGCCCGGCAAGCGGATCAAGCGGCTCTCGCTCCTGTCCGGTGGCGAGCGTTCACTGGTGGCGGTCGCCCTGCTGGTCTCCATCTTCAAGGCGCGGCCCAGCCCGTTCTACATCATGGACGAGGTCGAGGCAGCCCTCGACGATGCCAACCTGGGCCGGTTGCTCACGCTGTTCGAGGAGCTGCGTGA
>PKWT01000204.1:0-6428 GCA_003132125.1 Micrococcales bacterium
CCCTGCCGAAACCACTGGCTACTCTGTCGGCATGACCGACCCACCAACCGACACCGACCCCACCGGTTCGACCGACTCTGCGGTGGCAACGCATCGCCCGCTGGTGGTGATGGACAAGGTCAACAAGTTCTTCGGGTCGCTGCATGTCCTGAAGGACATCGACCTGACGATCGGCGAGGGCGAGGTCGTCGTTATCATTGGCCCCTCGGGCTCGGGCAAGTCCACGCTCTGCCGCACGATCAACCGGCTCGAGACCTTCGAGTCCGGGACGATCAGGATCGACGGGGTCGCGCTGCCCGACGAAGGCAAGGAGCTGGCCCAGCTCCGCGCCGACGTCGGCATGGTCTTCCAGTCCTTCAACCTGTTCGCACACAAGACGATTCGCGAGAACGTCACTCTCGGCCCGATCAGGGTCAGAGGGCTTGACGTTCATAGGGCCAACGAGCGGGCGGACCAGCTGCTGGAGCGGGTCGGCGTCACCGATCAGGCCGACAAATACCCAGCGCAGCTCTCTGGTGGCCAGCAACAACGCGTAGCCATCGCTCGAGCGTTGGCAATGGAACCCAAGGTCATGCTCTTCGACGAGCCGACGTCTGCGCTCGACCCCGAGATGATCAACGAGGTCCTCGACGTCATGACCGGGCTGGCCAAGGACGGTATGACCATGGTCGTCGTCACCCACGAGATGGGTTTCGCTCGCCGAGCCGCCAACCGTGTGGTGTTCATGTCAGAGGGCCGCATCGTTGAGGAGAACACACCCGAGGCGTTCTTCACCGCCCCGAGGTCCGACCGCGCCAAGGACTTCTTGAGCAAGATCCTCACTCACTGAGCGTGATCGTCACGACATGCGAGTTGCGCTGCAGAACAAGACGGTAGACAGCAGGGTCGCGGTCGCGAGATGCAACGAAGGGCCTACCTGGCGAGAGGTAGGCCCTTCGTTGTTGCTCCCCCAGAGTAACCGTAGGTGAGCACCGTCGATCACAGTGAGATCACGCGGTAGCCGTCAGCCACCTCGGAGAACCGGAGCATCAACGACTTCGGCCCAACAAAGAGAGCGGTCGCCCACACGTCCGCCCACATCAGACTCGGTCCGATGACGGTGACCGACCCGGCCCGCTCCACGAAGGTCTGGGCGTTCGGATCGTAGAGATGCGCCCCCCGCGCGGCCGTGCCCGAGGTGGCGACCCCGCCGTGATGAAGCTCCACGACCTGCGCGACCCGGGACCGATCACGCGGGTCCTCGATGCCGACCCGCCACAGGGCGCCCGGCCCTTCCTTGGACTGCCGCGATCTGCCGTCGACCTCGACGTCGGTTTCGGCCTCGGTTTCGGCCTCGATGCCTCCGACCACGACGTCGCCGCCGGCATTGAGGCAGAACGTCATCCCTGACAGCTCCGCCAACCGGTTCGCCGCCCGATCTGCCGCCCATCCCTTGACCAAACCGGTGGGATCGAAGCGCAGCACACCCTGATCGTCCGGAAGCTGGTCGGTGAATGCACCTTTGGTGAGCTCGCCTGCCTGCCGGCACAGAGCGATGACCTGTTGGATCAGCGGATCCGCGTGCTCCGGATCGAGCTCACCCCTGCGGATCCGGCTCACCTCGCTGTCATCCCGGTACGTGCTGAACAGCCGATCCACCTCTCGCAACAGATCAAAGGCATCCTCAACGACGTGAGCAACCATCGGAGAGTCAACGTCCTTGCCCCGAAGGTGAATGCTGATCGGCATACCCATGATCTGCTGGACCCACGCCTTGCGACTCACAGGTGGGCTTGGTCGATCGCGGACTGCAGCGACTGCAGATAGCCATCGCTGGTGACGGTAGCCCCGGAGATCGTGTCGATCGAGCTGGACTGTTTCTGGACGACCTCCTGGTCGAGGACGGGCAGGGCATAGCCGTTGATCTGCGCATCCTGGTTCGTGCCCTGGGGGTACTGCACCGCCTGGGCCTGGGTGATCTTGCCGCCTCGCACCGTGATCCGGACCTGGACCGGCCCCCACCGTGTGCTTGCAACTCCGCCGGTGTACGCGATCGCCGCCGGTGCCGGGCTTGGCTTGGCTGCTGGGCCAGGCTTGGTCGTCGAGGTGCCGCCGCTCTTCGAGGATCCTGATGGCGGCTTCGGGTCGGATGAAGCGGGTTGCTGGATAACCGGGCTGGCCGAGACCAAGGCGCTGCTGGAGCTGGTGTGGTAGCTGAACAGCAGCACCATGATCGAGATCGTGGACAGGATCGTGCTGACGATGCGTCGCATGCTCTCCTTCGGGCTTCGTATGCCGTAGTGCGCGTACTCGGGTAGGTGAAACGCTCCGTTGCGTTCGTAAAGCGTTGCGTTCAGTAGGTAAATCGTTCGCTGTAGACGTGTTCGGCCGGGACGCCGGCGCGGATGACGGCCCCTTCCGCGGCATCCATCCACCCCGGGCTGCCACAGATGAACACGTCATGTTTGGCGACGTCCGGCACAAGCTGGCGCAGCGCCTCGACATCGCCCAGGTGCGCCGCATGCTGGGGCAACCAGCTCTGTCGCGATGAGGCCCGGCGGCCGGTCACCACGAACAACCGGGCCCTGCGGGACCCGGCCAGGGCTGACAGCTCGTCCACGAAGAGGCGATCCTCGTCGGAGCGGACGCGGTAGACGAGGGTGACATCGCCGGGACGCTGGTCCATGGACTCAAGCAGTGCTCGCATCGGCGTGATACCGATCCCCGAAGCCATCAACAGGACCTTGCGACGGGTCCGGACTCCCTCGTGCATCCGACCGTACGGGCCCTCGAAGAGCACCCTGGTTCCCGGGCGCAAACGCGCCAGCCGCGCCGACCCGTCCCCCAGATGCGCGGCAGTGATGCGCAACGTCCGCCCGTCCGGGGCTGCAGACAACGAGTAGGGGTGGGCCCGAGTGGCACCGGGCCCATCCAGGAACCGCCACTGCATGAACTGACCGGCCCGGACCGGCAAGCGGTGCAGGTCGCGGCCGCTCATGACGACCGTGGTGACCGTCGGGCTCTCGGCACGGACCTCCTGGACGACCAGCCGATGGCGAAGGCTTCGCCACAACGGCTGGCCGACTCGCCAGAGGAGCACGCTGCCGGCGGCCGCGGCCCACAGGGACCACCAGTACATCGTGGCGACCGGAGACGTCAGGAACTCCTTCCCGGTCCAGAGCTGATGCGGCAGCGCCAGCCCCACACCGAGATACGCGTACAGATGGAGCAGGTGCCAGGACTCATAACGCAGTCGGGACCGGGCTGCCTTGATCGAGGTGACGGTGACCATGACCAGTGCTGCCGTGCCGGCCACGGCCAGCAGCATCCCCGGGTAGTTGACGACGAAGTCGACGATCGTGCCCCAGAGCCCCTTGGGTGAGGTGGCCGCATATCCCAGGGTGATCGCGACAACGTGCACCACCATCAGGTTGAACGACCAGAAGCCCACCAAGCGGTGTCGTCGGGCCAGCTCGTCCTGCCCATACGTCTTCTCCACCAACGGGATCCGCGCCATCAGCAGAACCTGTATCAACAAAAGGTCTGCGGAGACCAGGCCTGTCACCCGGCCGAAGCTGGTCAGGCCGGTGCCCACACCACCTAGATCCTGGAGTCCGCCCCCAGCGACCCACAGCGCCACCACGACCAGCATGGAGGACCAGACGAACACCCCGAAGGCATCACGCCACCAGCCCGGGACGCGAGAAACCGGCACAGCGACGTGGCGGTTGCCCGTCCGGGACGGGCCACCGTTCGACTTTCGCTTGGACGACTTACGCGTCGACGGCGTCCGCGGCGCCAGCAACGTGTCCGCTGAGAAGTCCATGGTCAAAGCGTGACCGCATAACTTTGGCGATTCCTGTGAGTTTCCATGTGAGTTGCCTGTGAGCACACTGCGTGTCTGCACGGAATTGTCCGTCTGGACGCCGTACGCGACCGGCATAGTGCCCACGACCGGCATACTGCCCACATGAGCAGCAATGTGGATCTCCTTCTCGTCGAAGACGACCGTGAGCTGTCTGCCATGCTCACGCGACTTCTGGGCGAGGAGGGCTACGACGTCACCCACGCCCCGGATGGCCAACGAGGCCTGCACCTCGGGCTGACACGCTCATTCGCCGTCCTGGTCATCGACCGCGGGCTGCCGGCCATCGAAGGTCTCGACCTGCTGGCCAAGCTGCGCGCCAAGGGCGTCAGCACGCCCGCGCTGATCCTGTCCGCGCGCGGCACCACGGAGGACCGCATCGACGGCCTTGACGCGGGGGCCGAGGACTATCTGACCAAACCGTTCGACGTCGGCGAGCTCCTGGCCAGGTTGCGCGCTCTCCAACGCCGGCACACGTCGACCTCCGCGGTGCTTCAGCTCGGCCGCCGCGTCCTGGACCTGGAGAGTCGACTGGTCCTTGAACCGGGTGCCGACCCGTCCACCGGGGTGTCGCTGTCCGAACGCGAGTCCCAGCTGCTCGAGGTCCTGGCCCGGCGTCCGCGTCGGGTGTTCTCCCGCGCCGAGCTGCTCGACCTGGTCTTCACCGAGGCCGAGTCGGAGATCGTCGCAGACACCTACGTCCACTACTGCCGGCGCAAGCTCGGGCGTAACGTGATCAGGACCGTCCGTGGTCTTGGCTACCAGCTCGGCTCGACATGAGAACCCCGCACACGGGTCGAGAAAGTGACCTCGGTCTGGTGCGCGGCGCCGCACGCCGACTGGGCCTCCAGTCGGCTGCCTTGGTGGCCCTGGCGGTGATCGTCCTGGTCGCGATCAGCACGGTCCTGGTGCTGCGACAACAGAACGCCTCGGCCGAGGCGCTGCTGGCACAGGCAACGGCCAGGGCCGACGACGCACAGGACCCGCCGGCAGGGACATGGCTGGCCCTGCGCGGACCGTCTGGGTTGGAGACCTCCCCCGGCATTCCCTCGGCCCTCCCGGACCTGCGAGCGTTGGACGAGGTCGCTCGCACCTCCCGGACGATGACAACCATCGTGCACGTTGGCACCTCCGAATACCTCGTGCGCACCATTCAGCAGGATGGCACCACCGTCCAGGCGATCCTCGACCTGGGACCCCAGCACGATCAGCGCGCCGACCTCGCCCGTGTCCTGTTGGCCGTCGGAGCCGTGGGGCTCGTCCTGTCGGCCTTCGTGGGAACGTTGATGGCACGTCGTGCGGTGCGTCCGCTGTCCGATGCCCTGGCCATGCAGCGGTCGTTTGTCGCCGATGCCAGCCATGAGCTACGCACCCCCCTGACCCTGCTGAGCACCAGGGCACAGCTGCTCCGTCGCGCGCTGGCTGCTGACGGCGCCGACCCGAGTGTCTTGAAGGACGCCGACGGTGTCGTCGCCGACGCCGCACGGATGACCGAGATGGTGGAAGAGCTGCTCGTCGCCGCCGACCCATGGACGAACTCGGAATCCGCTCCGGTCGAGCTGACCTCACTCTGTGAGGAGCTCGTGGCCAGCGCCAGGGACTTTGCCGAGAGCAACGAGGTCACCCTCGTCCTTGACAAGCCCGAAGCCGACGCCGTCACGACAACCGGCAACGCTGTGGGCCTTCGACGGGCAGTACTGGCGATCCTCGACAACGCCATCGCGCACACCCCGCCTTCGGGCACAGTGACCGTGTCAGTGCGGCGTCAGGGCCGGGACGCAGTCATTGACGTCACGGACACCGGGCAGGGGATCGCTGCGGAAGAGGTCGACCGGGTGTTCGACCGGTTTCACTCCAGTCACAACAAGACCAGCCGGCGCAGCTACGGGCTGGGTCTTGCACTGGCGCGCGAGGTCGTGGCCAGGCAAGGAGGAAGGATCGCCGTCCTGTCGACATCGGACAACGGAACCGCCTTCCGTGTCTCGCTGCCACACAACTGACCCACCTCGCGATCCGGCAAGGCCCAGGCCCAACGCCAGATCAGGTCGGCCGAGCCAGGTCAGGTCAGGCCAAGCTCCTTGGCCTCTTCCCAGAGCTCCGCGCGCACGCTGGGGTGAGCCGCCTGTTCGATCAGGTGACGCGCCTGCGTCTTCTCGTCGTAGCCCCACAGCTTGGCGACACCCTGCTCGGTCACGATCGCGGTCTGCTGGAACGAGGTCACCGGCTCGTCCAGCAGCGGAACCACGGTCGAGACATCGGCCTTGGGATGCCAGCTGCGCAGCGCGATGAACGCCTGGCCGCCAGGGGAATGCAGCGCCCCGACGATGAAGTCGGTCTGCCCGCCATAGCCGGAGTGGATCCTGGCGTTGATCCGCGACGCATTCGCCTGCCCGAACAGGTCAACCTCAAGAGCAGAGTTCACGCTCGTCATCGCACGGTTGGCGGCAATCAGCGCGGGGCTGTTGGTCTTCTCGGTGCGTAGCATGCGGACACGGGGGTTGCGGTCCACCCAGTCATACAGCTCGCGTGTTCCGAAGCAGAAGGACGCGGTCAGCGGGTGCGCCGGGTCGAGCGCGTTTGCCTT
>PKWT01000204.1:6440-8606 GCA_003132125.1 Micrococcales bacterium
CGCTCTGCGATCACGAGACTGGAGTCATCGATGGGGTTGGTGAACGCGGCATCGAGCTCGAAGTCCACCTCCACCGCGAAGTCGACCTGCTCGACCTCGATCTGGGCGTCGCCGAAGGTGTACGGCATGCGGGTGTTGATCACCGCGATCACGAGGCCACCCCGGGCGCGGCATGCGTCAACCGCAGCAGGAAGAATGTTGACCTCGATTCCCAGACTCAGCAGGCCCTCTCGCGGCGGTGCGCAGTGCAGCACCACGACATCGGGCGGCATGGTCTGCGAGAACAGGAACGGCACCATGGACAGCCTGCTGGGGACGTATGACAGTGCCGGGTGTCGCCGCATCCCGGGCCCGACGAAACTGGTCTCGGCAATGACACCAGAGCGTTCGGGGACGCCCGGATGCGCGTTCAGCATGTAGATGCGGTAGCTCTCGATCGAACGGTCGATGGCGTCAACAACCAGCCAGGGTGTGGCCACGTTTCCGCTGACCACCACTCTGGGAACGCCATCAATGAGAGATAGGCGGCGTTCCAGCTGCTTGAGGTTTATGGTGCGCATGGCTTCATGGTGCCCGACGGCTCGTGGGGGCGGGCGCCTGGGTCGACCCGGGGTCCACGCTCACCTCGAACCGACGTCCGGTGACGCTGTGTGGTTCGATCCTGACGAAGTGCGACTTCGGTGCCGTATGCCACGGAAAGAGGGGGAGCTCGATCACCTCCAGGACGTCGTAGAGGCGGTTCACCTCCAGACCTTCACCCTTCAGCACGACGCTCCAGGCACTGCCCGTGTCGATGTCGTACCCGTCCACCTCGAAGGCGACCCAGTGGCCAACGGCACCGGTGAACTTGGTCCCCAGAGCGGTTCGAATCACCACGCTGCCGTGGTCGACCTGGAAGTTGACCGGGAAGATGTCAGGCCGCTCGTCAACGATCAACGCCAAGCGGCCCACGTCGGCCCGACGAAGCAGTGCCCACGACTCAGTCGCCGACAACTCGATGCCGCCGTTCGACTCACCACTACTCATGAAGCCAGTCTGGCGGTAGGCCCCGCACCGCGGAAGGCCAAACGGGTTCCGAACTGCCGGTTGACAACTGCCTTGTCAAGAACAGCCGGTCAATGCTCCGGGTGCGGTGGGTGCGTCACCGCGAAGACGGCAGCCTGCGTGCGTCGCTCCATGCCGAGCTTGCCAAGCACAGCCGTGATGTAGTTCTTGACCGTCTTCTCGGCCAACGACATGGCCTCACCGATCTGGCGGTTGGTGAGACCCTGCGCAACGTGATCCAGGATTCGTCGTTCCTGCGGCGAGAGCAGGCGCAGCCGCGGATCCGTGTCTGCGTTGCTGCTCCAGCCCTGCCGGACGCGCTTCACGGTCGTGGGGTCGATCAGCTGCTCGCCGGCCGCCACGGCGCGGATGGCATCGATGAGCCCGTTGCCCTTGATGTCCTTGAGCAGGTAGCCGGCGGCACCGGCGAGGATTGCCGTGGCGAGAGCCTGCTCATCGTCATACGAGGTCAGGATCAGCCCTGCGATAGACGGGTCCTGGGATCGCACCTCGCGACATACGTCGATCCCCGAGCCGTCCGGCAGCCTGGCATCGAAGATCGCCACGTCCGGGCGCAGCGCGGGGATGCGTCGGGAGGCCTCGACAGCGGAGCCGGACTCACCGACCACCTCGAAGTCGTTGACGGTCTCAAGCAGCTCACGTAGCCCGCGTCGCACGATCTCATGGTCGTCGAGGAGGAATATGCGGATCGTCATGTGGTCGCCCTTCGGGTTCTGGATCCCACCACGTTACCGTTCTGGAGCCCGCCATCACGTCTTCCTGGCGCGTGGCCGCAGGTGGGTCCGACGATGGCGTCCGAACAACCATGACGGGGCATGCACAGCTGTGGATGACGTGGTGGCTGACGGAGCCAAGAACCAGGCCGGTGAAACCGCCCAGGCCTCGGGAGCCAACGACCACCAGACCAGCGTCGCGGGAGGCGCCGGCAATCACCGCCCCCGCTTGCCCCTGCAGCACATCGCTGGTCACCACAAGCATCCGGTGCCGTGACCTGGCACGCTCGACTGCTGCGGTCACCACCTTGGCGGCGACGTCGTGCTGCGTACGCGCCCAGTCGGCGTCGGGCGACACCGTCTCCCAGTAGTCGTACGCCGGGGACTC
>PKWT01000049.1 GCA_003132125.1 Micrococcales bacterium
CCTGTGGCACCACGCCAACACCAGGCCCCGGGAGGTCGGCGGATAGTCTATGCGTATCAGGTTCGCGCTTGGAGGGTCCACGTGCCGCAGATCGTCGACTTCACAGATGTGTCCACCATCGGACTGCAGTCCTCGCCGGTGGCCCAGGCTCTCGCCGGGCTCAGAGCCAACGAGGCGCGCTACTTCAAGAACAAGTACGACCACGTCTTCAGTGTCGACCCGGCCAGCGAGGCAATAGAGACGATCGACTGGGTGCACGGAATCCTCAAGGACGAGCGCGACATCGTGATCTCTGCCCGCCCTCTGGAGGCGACGTCCTTCGTGGTCGACGGGACCCGGATGGCCTACGTGTTCTACGAGTCGGGCCTGTCCATCAACGTGATGTACGGCCTCGAGGACGGGAAAAAGCGTGCGGTCGGGTTCAAGCTGTCCGAGGGCATGGAGGTCCCCGAGGAGCTCGCGTCCCGCTTCAAGTTCGCGCGACAGAAGTCGAAGCTGGCTGGCACGATCCGCGGCTCCTACTTCGTGATCAAGGCCGAGCACTAGGCAACGCTGAACCAGCGAGTCCGCCCCACCCCCGCGCAACGCCCGGATGTCTGCCGCGCTGAGTGCGTCATTCCGCCGCGAGTCGACCATGGTGGCGGCGTCGATGATCTGGGGTTGCCGGTCTCTAGGCGACTGGTTGCAGGCGGCGTACCTTCGGGGTGCCAGCGGCTCGCTCGCTGGCGAGGTCGTAGGCCGCCTGCATGGCGAGCCATGCGCGTGCGGTTCCCACGCCGGCCTCTTCGAGGCGGACAGCGAGGTTGGAGCTGATTCGGGCATGACCGTGCAGCACGCGGCTCAACGCCACACGCGAGATGCCGAGCCGTGAGGCGGCCTCGCTGACGCTGAGGCCGATCTCGGCGAGCACGTCTTCGCGCAGGATCTCGCCGGGATGGACGGGGTTCTTCATCATGGGCCTCTCCTTCCTGCTCAGTGGTAATCCTGATAGTCGACCAGTTCGGCATCCGATTCGATGAACCGGAATGTGATCCGCCAGTTTCCGTTCACCCAGATCGAGTAGTGCCCGGCCAAGTCGCCTTTGAGTCGGTGGGTCCGGAACGATGGGATCGCCAGGTCGTCGGGGCCTTGGGCCACGTCCAGGGCCGAAAGGATTCGGAGCAGTTTGGGGACGTGGTCGGCTTGGACGCCCTTCTTCGTACCGTCGCGGTACAGCTTCTCCAGACCCTTGTGTCGGAAGCTCAAGATCACTCTCTCACTGTATCGCGTAACGTGACGCGATACAACCACCTTCACCCCAGGCTCGTGGCCCAGAGCGAAACCCGCCTCGGCGCAACCTGCGTCACTCTTGCCGTTTGCGGATGCGGCCGCGACGACCGGAACGGGCTAGCGTCGATGGGTTCCAGGTGCCCGGCAGCGTTGGCGGCGAGCGGGGTCTGGGCCACAGCCTGGTCGCCGCTTGAGGTGACTCCATGTCCGCTCCGACTACCCTTCTGCCGTTCCAGCCAGCAACGATGTCGAGCGCGCAACTGGCGGCGGTGTCCTACTTGGCCCGATACTCCGGGCGCACCCACAGCTTGTACGCCTACCAGCTGGGGCAGTGGTTCGCGTGGTGCGAGACCAACGCCTTGGATCCCCTGGTCGGGATCCAGCGAGCCCATGTCGAGCTCTACATCCGAGGGCTCGGCGACCGGGGCCTGATGGACTCCTCGGTCGTCACGATGATGCACGCCGTCCGCGGGTACTTCCGGTTCGCCCACATCGACGGACTGATCCCGTCCGACCCGGCCGTCTATGTACGGCTGCCGAAGGTCCATCGCGACGAGTCACGCACCCAGGGACTGGACCGCCTCGAGCTGATCAGGTTCCTTCAGGTCGCCCAGACCATCAGCGTCCACCACGGCGCCTTGGCCTACCTGCTCGGCATCAACGCCCTGCGCGCCTCCGAGGCGGCAGCGGTACGGATCGAGGACTACGCCGACACCCTGCGCGGATACCGGGTGCTGCACTTGGTCGGCAAGGGCAACAAGCCCGCCACCATGCCGCTGACCGTCCCGGTACTCCGCGTCCTGGAGGCCTGCCGCGGCCAGCGGACCTCCGGACCGCTCATACTGCGACCGGTCTCCGGCAAGCCCATCGACCGACGCGACGCCTACCGCATGGTCGCCCGGATCGCCAAAGCCGCCGGTATCCCGCGGCACATCAGCCCGCACTCGCTGCGGCACGCGGCGATCACCAACGCCCTCGACGCCGGCGTCCCTCTACGCGACGCCCAGATCCTCGCCCGCCACGCCGACCCCCGAACCACCGAGCACTACGACCGCGCCCGCGGCAACCTCGACCGACACGGCGTCCACTTCCTGACCGCATACGTCGCCGGAGTCTGAACGGTCTGGTCTCACCAGCGTCGATTCGCCCACTTAGACGCGTGCCGTCGCCCCCGATACACCGCGTAGCGCGCCCTGAGAATGAACCTACGCCGGGGCAAGCAGGCCCAACTTAAAAAGGGCACAGGTCTACGGTTACCGCTCAGTAGAGGTCCCAGCCTTCCTTCTTGGCTTTCTCCCGATCGAAATCATCTCGTTGACCCGGGCCCGCCCAGATCCACCCAGGAGGCATTGAGAGTCGAGCCTTCCAATCGGTGGGGTACCTGCCGAACGGATCTCGCCATGTGTTTCGAACCGCGGCTCTCGGATCTACAACACGATGCTGCGGGCATCCGGCTGGACTGCGCTGAGGAGGGTCTGACCATCTCGACGTGCCGCATCAATCTGTCGCCAGTTTGCCTTGTTGAACACTACGTCGTAGGCGGCCACCTCGAGACGGCCAAGATACGGCTGAACGTCAACGGCCCGGGCGAACCGAGAGCGCTTGTCACCATGCACAGTTTCGGCTCGCAGGGTAGTGAGCCAGTACTCCACCTCGCCACGTCCGTAGCCGAGAGCGACTTGTTGAGGGTGACTCGCTAGGAATTCGGTGAGCGGATCTACGAGTTTCGTACTTCCCTCGGTAAACGCACGTTCGAGAAGCCTGAAGTACTCGCGGGCGCGCGCGACGGAGTTGGCTTCCGACTGAGCATCGGCAAGGAGCGCGACGGCGTCAGGACGGTCGCCGAACGAGGGCTGGAGAGCACTTGGCGCTAGCGTGGGAAGCACCCTCGCCATCGGATAGCCTTGGCGGTCTGCGTGAAGTTCAGTTATATCTGTGAGCGCGCCACGCTCCGCGTCGCTGGCTGGCGCCATAGCTACACACCCCACCATCGGTGACCGAACGATCCGGCGGCACTGGTAGGTAACTGCCAGCATGTCGGCGTACTCGTCGATCGCCGCTTCCGCGCGCTCACGAGGCTCGTCCGGGACGCGAAGACGGCCCCCAACGAGTTCTGGCAGGCTGGTTCCAACCGTGACTGAGACGCCGACTGTGACAGCCTCGCCTTCGAACGGCCACATCAGCCGTGACCGATCATCCGGAGGTGTGTCGAACTCCTCGGCACCGCCAATAGCCCCCACCACGACCGTGCAGCCGTTCGTCGCAAAGAAGGGGTGACGGCCCAACATCGGAGGCGGAGGATCTGCGAGTTCGATCCTCGCTGTTCGAGTTAGCCACATGGGTCAAGCGTCCCACAATCGAACTCCCGGATAGGAGCTCCCCGAGCCTCATCGCGAGATGCGGTGAGCCAAGCCGAGAACGACTGTGGCTCGCGTTGGAATCGAACGCCGTCGACGATCCACTCGTTCTTCAGAGCCGGAGGTGCGCCACACCGCCGCCAAGGACCGCACCTTCAAGACCGTCCGTCCGAATCAGGGAACCGCCAGCGGGACTGTTCCGATCCGCAGACGGCCGTCGTTGTGAATCACCAGGACCGTCCCGGCTGACGATCCATGAACGGTCACGGATCATCTTGCGGAACAGTTTCCGCACCCCTCCGTCCCCATCCGTCTAGTGCTCATTGCGACACGTGACCTTTACCATGCCGCCGAAGCTCGTGACGATCTCGCCGATCCTGCATTCGACGATCTCCATCTCTTTCCAGCCGAACGTGATGCCGTCCGCGAGTGTCCAGCGGACCACTTCGTGCTCCCCGCGCCGCGAGCACCGGCAGATAGGCCTTCTGGGCAATGTCACCCAGCCCGATGACCCCAACCCGCAGGGATCCGCCCGACGTCACGACAACTCCCCCAGCGGCCGTCGGAGCATCCCGAGGACGTTGTCCGGCACCATGAGCGCGATCGCCGCGAGGTACTCAGGCAGCCCGGTACCCGTCTGGACGAAAGCTCGCTGCGCCATAAAGGCCAGCGTAGTTGGGGCAGAGATGACGAACCTCGTTCAGGTGTCGGTCTGGGTCACCTTGTCAAGCCCGCGAGGCGCGTCGGGATTCAGCCCGAGCGCCCGGGCCAGACCCTCAGCGAGCAGCTGACCGGCGACGACCAAGCCGATGGGCGCGACCGTCTCGGGCAGATCCGGCCCGGCGACGCTCACGTCCGCGGCGGCGGCGAACCCCGCATCACCGCCGATGCCGACGGTCAGGGCCCCGCGCGAACGAAGATCGGCCAGCAGCTCGGTGAGGCCTTCGAGCATGGGCCCGTCCTGCGCGGCCAGGACGATCGAGACGAGCTGCGGGTCGACGATCGCGATGGGGCCGTGCTTGAGGTCCGCGTAGGACAGCCCCCGGACCGGCCGCAGGCAGGTCTCCTCCAGCTTGAGCGCGGTCTCGACGGCTGCGGCATACACCAGTCCGCGCCCACTGACGAGGACCTCGTTGGTTCGCGCGAGCAAAGTAACCGCAGCATCAACACCTACACGCGCGGCCAGCAGCCTCTCGATCTGGCCCGGGACGCGGTCCAGGTCGGCGTCCAGCGCGCTCGGGTCGGGGGCCAGCGCCGTGGCCAGCACCGCCATCGCGGTGAGCTGGGTGGTGAACGTCTTGGTCGCCGGGACCGCCCGCTCCAGGCCAGCCGCGGTGACCAACGCCAGGTCGGCGGCCTGCGCCAGCGGGCTGCCCTCCACATTGGTGACGGCGATCGTGACGGCTCCGCAATGGCGGGCCCATTCGTGGGTCTGTACGATCTCCTCGGTCTGACCGGACTGGGAGATGCAGACCACCAGAGCACCGGTCAGGTCCAGGTGACTGCGATAGTGCGTCGCCACGCTCGGCGCAGCCAGGGAGGCGGTCCGCCCGGCGTGCACCTCGAGCAGGTAACGACCATAGATCGCGGCGTTGTCCGATGAGCCGCGCGCGACGAAAAGGATCTGTCGACGGTCGCCCACGAGGCGCGCGATCTCTGCACGCAGGGGACGCAGCGCCTCCAGGGTTGCCGCGATGGCGTCCGGCTGCTCGGCGACCTCCTGGGCCATGATCGTCTGCACGCTTTGCCTCTCTTGGGATCAAGTCTGACGAAAACCCGTTGAATCGGTCAGAGTATGTCGTCGACAAGCCACCCACCTCGGCGCATGACGGCGTGGAGTGAGAGGTCGTTGTCGACGACCACGACGTCGGCCAGGTTGCCGGCCTGCAGCCCGCCGATCCCGGCCAGCGCGAGGGCCTGGCTGGGTGTGGACGAGGCCGCAGTAACAGCGTCGAGCAACGGGACACCCGCAGCCTGCACGCACCACCGCACCACGTCGAGCAACGTGGCCACCCCGCCGGCGATCGAGTCGCCCTCGGCAAGCCGGGCGGTGCGACCCGAGACGATGACGTCTTGGCCGCCGAGGGTATAGGTACCATCAGGCATTCCGCTGGCGGCCATGGCATCGGTCATGAGGCAAATCCCTTGTGCGCCAACAAGAT
>PKWT01000103.1:0-5805 GCA_003132125.1 Micrococcales bacterium
ATGGCGAAGAACGGCAGCAGGACCTGGCCGGTTGCGTACATGTGGTGCGCCCAGACGCTCACCGACAGCGCCGCGATCGCGATCGTCGCAAAGACCATGCTCTTGTAGCCGAACAGCGGCTTGCGGGAGAACACCGGGATGATCTCGCTGATGATTCCGAAGAACGGCAGCGCGATGATGTAGACCTCGGGGTGGCCGAAGAACCAGAAGAGGTGTTGCCACAGCATCGCCCCGCTGTTGCTCGGGTCGAACACATGGGCCCCGAGTCTGCGATCGGCCCCAAGCGCGAAAAGCGCGGAGGCCAGCACCGGGAACGCCATCAGGACCATGATCGAGGTGATCAGGATGGTCCAGGTGAACAACGGCATCCGGAACATGGTCATGCCGGGAGCGCGCAAGCAGATGATCGTGGTGATGAAGTTGACCCCGCCGAGGATCGTGCCGAAACCAGCCAGCGCCAGGCCGAAGACCCAGAGGTCACCGCCCATGCCGGGGCTGTAGGCCACATCCGAGAGCGGAGCATAGGCGAACCACCCGAAGGACGCCGCGCCCGACGGTGTGAGGAACCCCGCGGAAGCGATCAGCCCGCCGAACAGATAGAGCCAGTAGGCGAGCATGTTCAGCCGGGGGAAGGCGACGTCCGGGGCACCGATCTGGATCGGCATGAGCGCATTGGCGAACCCGGCGAACAACGGCGTTGCGAACAGCAGCAACATGATCGTGCCGTGCATGGTGAACAGCTGGTTGTACTGCTCGGGGTTGTCCACGATCTGCAGTCCGGGCGCGAACAGCTCGGCCCGGATGAGCAGTGCGAGCAGCCCACCGATCATGAAGAAGCCGAACGCGGTGAAGAAGTAGAGGTTGCCGATCACCTTGTGATCGGTCGTGGTGACCCACTTGACCACCGTTTGACCAGGCGACCGGCGACGTGGGGAGGGCTCGATCCTCAACGGCACGCTCGTTTTCACGCTCGACATCAGTTGCCCACCTTCTTGGGCACGTACTGCTGGTCGCCCGGTTCGATCTTCTCGCGGCTCAGGCTGTTGTCGAGCATGCCGACGTTGCCCTGGGCCAGGAGTGCGGCCATGTGCGCGTCGTAGTCGGCCTGGGACACGACCTTGACCTGGAAGAGCATCTGCGAGTGGTAGGTGCCGCACAGCTCGGCGCACTTGCCCTGGAAGGTGCCGATCTCGGTGGGCACGATCTGGAACCGGTTGACCTTGCCCGGCACGATGTCCATCTTCATAAGGAACTGCGGCACCCAGAACGAGTGGATGACGTCGCGGGAGGTCAGGACGAACTCGACCCGCTTGTTCACGGGGAGGTAGAGCGCCGGCAGGGTCGCGGCAACACCTGGCACGCCGGTCAACTCTGCTTGGGTGCCTGACTCGAAGGTGCCGGCATCGACATAGTTGAAGTCCCAGCTCCACTGCTTGCCGACCACGTTGACCGTGACGTCGGGCCTCTTGGACGTGTCCAGAATCGCTGACTCGTCGCGTGCGGTGTAGAAGAAGAGCACCGCAATCATGAAGAGGGGGACGACGGTGAAGAAGATCTCGATCGGCACGTTGTAGCGCAGCTGCTCGGGCAGGCCAACATCGTCCTTCTTGCGACGGTAGGCCACGATGCACCAGATGATCAGGCCCCAGACCACCACACCGACACCGAGAGCAGCCAGCCAGGAGCCGTCCCACAGGTTGGTGATCCGACTGCTCTGATCGGTCACCCCGTGGGGCAGCAGACCGCGTGACAGCGACCCGCCGCAGCCGCTGAGGGCCACAGCACAGGCCAGTGCAAGACCAGTGACGGTCAGTCCTCGCCGCTTCATGCGGAAGAAAGTGTGATCGTGCAGACGCAAGGTGCGCACCTTCCAAGAATGGGGCAAGCGAATGGAGGAAACCTTACCTGAGCGGCGGCCTTTCGACCTCCCTACCTGGGACTAAGTTCAAGGCGTGGCGCACCAACCTGAAACCGAGCTGCGGGCCACCCCGCGTCGTGCGCTGCTCGACGCCGGGAGCGCACCGATGCTGCCCACCGCCAGAGCCACCCTGATGGCTGCCCTGGACGCCGGTTGGGCCGACCCGCGGCGGCTCTACACCGAGGCTCGTCGGGCGCGCGCCCTGTTGGATCAGGCGCGCGAGCTGCTCGCCGACGGACTGGGCGTACGTCCCCCCGAGGTCTCGTTCCTGCCTGGCGGCCCGGCAGCGCTGCGTGCCGGTCTGGAGGGACTGAGATATGCCGGACGCCGTCGCGGCGCGCGGATGGTCGCCACCGCCGTCGAGCACTCGGCAGTCCTGACGACGGGTCGCTACCACGCTGCCCAGGCCGACAACCCGTTGCTCTTCGCCGAAGTGGACGTGGACGGGCTGGGACGGGTGGACCTCCTGGCCCTCGAACGGGCGATCTCGGTCCCGGGTACGGTCCTGGCAGCGGTCCAGTCCGCCAATGGCGAGATCGGAACCCGCCAGCCTCTGGAGCAGGCACACGGGCTGTGCCGGACACACGGCATACCGCTGCTGGTGGACGCGATTGCTTCGCTCGGGCGTGACCCGACACCTGTGAGCTTCGACGTCCTGGCAGGTGACGCCCGATCGTGGGGTGGCCCTCCCGGTCTGGGCGTGCTGGTCGTCCCCGAGCGAACGCGCTGGCGACGGCCAGGTCCCACCAGTGATGTTGAACAGGGTCGCACCGACGTCGAGCCAGTTGTCGCCGTCGCACTGGCCGCAGCCGAGGCATGGCGACAGACCTGGGCGAACCAGGAGAACGAGGCCGCCCGATCGTCGGCCATCATCGCGCGCCTGCGTGCCGCGGCGGCCGACCTCCGTGACGTGGACGTAGTCGGAGATGCGGACGACCGACTGCCCCACGTGCTGACGTTCTCCCTGTTGTATGTCGACGGCGAGGCCCTGGTGATCGAGCTCGACCGCCGCGGCTTTGCTGTGGGGTCCGGGTCGGCCTGCACCTCGAGCACCCTGGAGCCAAGTCATGTCTTGGCGGCGATCGGCGGGCTCACCCACGGCAATGTTCGAATCACGTTGCCGTTGAACGCAATCGCCCCGACGCTGGAGGACGATGTGGACCGGTTCATTACCGAGCTACCTGATGCGGTTGCGGTCGTCAGGGCCCAGCTCGGGGCATCCGACCTATGAACGAGATCGAGGTCGACGCCCGCGGACTGCGCTGCCCGCTACCCGTGATTCGTCTCGCCGCGGCTGCCCAGGACGCTCCTGCCGGCACCCGGATCGTCGTGGTGACGAGCGATCCGGCCGCCCGCCATGACATACCGGCGTGGTGTCGAATGCGCGATCACGAGCTGATCAAGATCACCCAGGAAGCCGACCCGGCAGACCTGCGGTTCGTCGTGGTCATCCGTCCTCAGCCGTCAAACGCCGCAGGTGGGGGGAGCGGCAGCGCACGCTCAAGCAGAGCGATGTAGTCGCTGCGCGCGATCTCGGTAATGCCGAGGCTCGCCAGATGTGGGGTGGCCCACTGCACGTCGATGATCCTGCGCGGGTCGCCATCGGCGAACACACGCTCCGAGAGACCCACCAGAGCGCACTTCGACGCGTCGGTCGCGCGGTGGAACATTGACTCCCCCGCGAACAACCCACCCAACGCAAGGCCATACAGGCCCCCCTGCAGCCCGCCATCACGCCACGCCTCTACCGAGTGCGCCCATCCGAGCTCATGCAACCGGGTGTAGGCCCCGATGACCTCATCAGTGATCCATCGCCCTTGCCGCCCAGGGTCGGAGCAGGCCTCCACGACCTCGGCGAACGCAGTGTCGACGCGAATCTCGAACTGACGCAGCGCTTTTCGCAATGACCGACTGATCCTGACCTGGCCGGGCAGCAGGACGCCGCGTGGGTCTGGCGACCACCAACCGATGGGCGGACTGCCATCGTCACCGATCCCCATCGGGAACAAGCCGGCGCGATAGGCCATGAGCAACGTGCCGGGCTCAAGATCTGCGCCGACACCGACGAGGTCGTCATCCGGCGTCGCCTGGCCAAGATCCAGCAGCCAGGGAGAAGGCGGGGGCTCGATCGGCATGCGGCTCAGATCAACCGGTCAGGGGCGCGGGCAGGTGATGTGGGCCTCGATCTCGGCGCAGGCCTCGTCACCGTAGCCCTCGGCGAAGCGCTCGAGGAACCGCCGACGGCCGAGCTCGTACTCCTGCGTGCCGATGGTCTCCACGACGTAGGTCGCCAGCATCGAGCCGATCTGCGCCGACCGTTCGTGACCCAGCCCGCACGCCATCCCGGTCAGGAAGCCGGCACGAAAAGCGTCGCCCACACCGGTGGGGTCGGCCTTGCGCACCTCATTGGCCACCTTGACCTCGATCGGTCGTTCCCCCCGCGTGGTGATGACAGCGCCATCCTTGCCCTTGGTGATGATCCGAGTCTGGACACGCTCGGCGATCGCCTCGGCGCTCCACCCGGTCTTCTGCTCGGTCAGAGCCGCCTCGTACTCGTTGGTGAACAGGAAGGTCGCTCCGTCGATCAGCTCACGGATGGACTCGCCGTCCATGAAGGCCAGCTGCTGCGATGGATCGGCGGCGAACGGGATCTTGCGGGTTCGGCACTCCTGGGTATGCCGCAGCATGGCCTCGGGGTCGTTGGATCCGATGACAACCAGGTCCAGTCCCCCGACGCGGGCAGCGACGGGGGCCAGCTCGATCTCGCGGGCCTCGCTCATGGCGCCGGCGTAGAAGGTGGCGATCTGCGCCATGTGGTCATCGGTGGTGCACACGAAACGGGCCGTGTGCCGGGTCTCGGAGATGTGCACGGAGTCACAGTCGACGCCGTGCCGTTCCAGCCAGGATCGGTACTCCACAAAATCCTCACCCGCAGCCGCCACCAGGATCGGTTGCTGCCCCAGGTTGGCCATGCCGAACGCGATGTTGGCGGCAACACCCCCGCGGCGGATCTCGAGGTCCTCCACCAGGAAGGACAGGGCGATCTTGTCGAGCTGGTCGACGACCAGGGAGTCGGCGAACCGACCCTTGTAGGTCATCAGGTGGTCAGTGGCAATGGATCCGGTGATGGCAATTCGCACGCAGGCAACCTACCGCGCGGTGGGTCCACCCTCGAAGTCAGCGGTGAAGTTGTTACCGGTGAGTGCTACCGATTGGTATGTATTTCCCTTGCCCGACAAGGGAAATACGGTGGCTCCATGACGACTTCGATCAATCTCCCTGGACATCTCGCTGGCCTCGACGAAGGCAGTCTGGCCGAGCTGGCACAGGACAGTCGTGACATCGAGCTCCACGTCGCGGCGCCCCGCCCGTGGGTCACGCCGAGCCATACCCTGATCGATGTCCCCGACGACGCCTCAGCGTTGATCGATGGGCTCGCGGCATACGGCGTCACTGCATAGGTACGGCGTCACTGCTTAGGGCACGTGTGCCCCTGCAAGGGCGGCGTAACCTCGGGGGTCGGCTCAGCTGAAGGAGTCGCCGCAGGCGCAGGAGCTGCCTGCATTGGGGTTGTCGATGGTGAAACCCTGCTTCTCGATGGTGTCGGCGAAGTCGATCGACGCGCCGTCGAGGTAGGGGGCACTCATCCGGTCGATGACGACCTCGACACCACCGAAGTCGACGACCAGGTCGCCGTCGAGGGTGCGCTCATCGAAGTACAGCTGGTAGACCAAGCCTGAACAGCCACCGGGCTGCACGCCAACCCGCAGACGAAGGTCGTCGCGGCCCTCTTGCTCGAGCAGGCTCTTGACCTTGACCGCGGCCACATCGGACAGCAGCACACCGTGCGCTGGCTTGTCGGCGCCGGCTTCCTCGGCAACTGCCTG